>CALLYL010000650.1 GCA_937859535.1 uncultured Myxococcales bacterium | reverse complement strand
AATGTCGGCGTGCTGCTGGGCAATGGCACCGGTAGCTTCGGTGCCGCCACCAACTTCCCCGTCGGCGATGAAAACCGAGCGGTGGCGGTGGGTGACTTCGACGGCGACCTGAAGCTTGACCTCGCTGTCGCAGTCGCAAGCTCAAGAGCTTCTCCTCCAAATAGTGTTGCCGTGCTGCTTGGCAATGGTGCTGGCCGCTTCGGCACTGCCACCTATTTCCCCGTTGGCGCATGTCCCGTATCAGTGGCGGTGGGCGATTTCAACGGCGACCTGAAGCCCGATCTCGCCGTCGCAAACTGCAATAGCGACAACGTGAGCGTGCTGCTGAACCAGTCGCCATGACTCTGCGAGCCTTCCGTTTTCCCGAAGAGCCTCAGGCCCAGCCAACTTTGTCTGGCGCAAACCGCTGACGCAAGGGAACACGCTTTCCTCCAGTTGGCACCATCCTGAGTGGATCGGCAGCTCTTTGGTAGCGCAGTCCTCCGGTGCCAGCCGGCCACTTCCGAGACCCCAACGGACAGCGATGTGCGCTATGCTCGGTCGGCTTTCCTGTTGTCAGCCTCATCAACATGTCCGAGTCCCCACCCATAGATCCACGCATTGGCGCGATGTTCGGTAATTTCCGCATCGTGCGGAAACTGGGTGCCGGGGGCATGGGCGTGGTTTATGAGGCGGAGAATCCCAAGATCAGCAGTCGGGCAGTGGTGAAGCTACTGCACCCTTGGCTGGCGGAGGATGATGCGTACGCACGGCGCTTTCTGAACGAGGCGCGGGCGGTCAACGTCATCCGTCACCACGGGCTGGTCGAGATATTCGACTTCGGCAAGCTTCCCGACGGAACGCTCTACTACGTGATGGAGCTGTTGGCGGGCGACTCGCTGTCGAGGCGGATCGCTCAACACGGGAGGCCGTTCCGAGATCTGGAGGCGGTGGGCCTGGCGGTCCAGATCGCGCGGGCGCTGGCGGCGGCACACAAGGCTGGCATCGTCCACCGAGACCTCAAGCCTGAGAACATTATGTTGGAGGCGGACCCGGTCAATCCAGGACAGGACTTGGTCAAGATTCTGGACTTTGGAATCGCCAAGTTCCGGGGCAGTCGGGCGGACAAGACCGATCCAGACAAGACCGATGTGCATACGCGAGTCGGGTCCGTCATGGGCACCCGGCTGTATATGCCGCCCGAGCAACACGGTGACGCTGAGCATGTCGATGGACGAGCAGACGTGTTCTCTCTCGGCGTGGTGCTCTATGAGATGCTGACGGGGCAGCCGCCGTTCAGGGACAGCTCGTTGAGCCTGCTGATTGAGACGCCGCCCTCGGTGCGGCAGCGAAATTCAGCGGTTGCGGGCCGACTGTCGAAACTGGTTGGGCGTATGATGTCGGCGCGGCGTGACGACCGGCCGACGATGGACGAGGTAGCGCGGCAGTTGGCGGCAATGCAGCCGGGGCGCGCTGCGAATCTCCGGCGGCTGATAGCGACCGGAGTGGCCGGGCTCATCGTTGGTGCGCTGCTGATCGCGATGCTTACCATCGACCGTGTGCCAACGCCGGCAGAGCTGCGGAATCGCGGGCGGGTCGTGCTTGCTGGCTACGTGCAAGATCAGGACCCCAAGATTAGGCTGATGGCGGTGCGCGCGCTGGGGCAGAGCCGCGACTTTGATCAGCGCTCGCTGTTGGAGCCGCTGGTCTCTCCTCTTGTGCAGCCAACCCCAGACGCCACTGCATTGCTGGAGGAAGCGGCCCGAGCGCTGGGGCAACTTGGCGCGGCCGACTCCGTGAACCGGCTGCTCGCGCTACTGTCGCCGCTTCAGTCACCGGGCGTTCAACTCGCAGCGGCTCAGGCTCTGGCACAGCTTCAGCATCCGCGCGGGGTCGAGACGCTGAAGCAACTGTTTGCCGATGGCGATAACCCGACCAAAGTCCAAGCAGCGCTGCTGCTGCTGGAGCAGCGAGACCTAAGCGGCGCGCAGCTGCTGTGGGCGACTGTCGTGCGTGGACAGCTGAGTGATGCGCAGCGAATCGATGTGCTGGGTCGCCTGGCTCGTGCGGACGACAGCCAAGCCCGGAGTCGACTATCCGAGGAACTGCTGCGACTTCAAAGCGGTGAGCTTCGGGTACAGGTCGCTTATACGTTGGCGCAGCTGAGCGAAGACAGTGGCTGGGAATATCTGAAGCAAGCGGCACGGAAGCCAGGGCCGGCGAATGAGCAGCTGCTGGCTTTGCGACTGCTGGCCGTACTGGGTGACCAGGAACTGCGCGCCAAGCTGGTCGAATTGGCACAGGACCGCAAGCAGCCCGACTCGATCCGCGAGCAGGCAATCGCAGGGCTGGGAGATAGCGCCCAGCACGATAGCCTACAGCCACTGGCGGGAACGCTGACGGAACGCGGTGCCAGTGCGAGGCTGAAGATCGCGACGGCGGGGGCGATACTCGAAATCACCGCTGGTGAGCTGGCGCGTCTGGGCGAGCAGAGCCTGAACTACGCGCGAGCCGCCCTTGGAACCGACAGTGCCGCGATGCGCGCCCTAGCGGTCGCTGCGCTGGCTGACATAAGTTCTGAGCGGGCAATTTCGCCGCTTGGCGACGCACTACGGGATCGCGAGCACGATATTCGCCGTAGCGCCGCCCGCGCCCTGGGGAAAAGGCTAAACCGCGCCGCAGTACAGGCGCTCACTCCAGCCCTCCGTGACACGGACCCGGAGGTCCGCGGCCTGGCGATGCAGTCGATTGGGCATGTCGTCCAGGCGCTCGAACAGCGTGGGGATCGCGAGGCGGCCAAGCTCGTGCTCACGGAACTGCGGCGCCTTACCGTCGGGGAGAACGAAGCGGATCGCATTGCCGCTAGCGCTGCGCTGGTCCAGCTGGGGGCGGCCGGAGAAACGGAGCGCTCGATCCTGCGAAGCGGACTCGCGTCCAAGGAAGCGCAGGCGCGCCGCCTGGCGGTGGAGCTAGGTGATGGAAATCATCCCATGCTGGTCGCTGCACTGGCTGACTCCGATCAGGGGGTCCGTCTGGCTGCCGCACGCAAACTTGCCAGCCAGGGGTTCGTCGATGGTGTTCAAGTGCTGCGGACTGTTGCTGCGGCCGGGGATAGCGATGGGCTTCTGGCCTTCGTTGCGTTGCGCAAGCTGCGGCAGCCAGCGCCAACCCCGCCGGGACTCGAGACGCTGCTGACCGGTGGCGACCTACCGACTCGACTTCTTGTTCTCGACCTGCTCCCCGAACTGCCTGCTGGAGATGCGCAGCGGCTGCTTCGCGGTGCCCTACTCGACCCGGTGGCACAGGTTCGGCGTCGAGCGACTGATGCGGCGGCCAGCCTGTATCGGCGAACCCAGGCGGTCACTTTCTTGCGCATGGTTCGCAGCCTGCGGAACGACTCCGAGTTGATTGTGCGGGCGCACGCTGCCGTTCTCGCAGAGGAGTTGGCCAAAGAACTCGATCAGCGTCCGCAGATGAGGATCTCAAGCGACCTTGGTACCATTCCGGCCCCTCCGCTTCCCATCGAGCCGACAGTCCCGCCGGCCAAGCCTGTGATCCCTTCCTCGACTGCCATGGGTACCCTTCTGGCGGAAGGGGAAGAGCTGGTCCGCTTCCAGATCGACAAGCTCCCTTCCCAATCGGTGAATGGCACTCTGATTCCGATTTCCGTCGGCAAGCATCGCATCAGCTATGTGGGCGGTAGTGCTGAGGTGCAGATTCTGCCCGGCAAGACAAGCCGAGTAAAAATACCTGTGTCGGTGTCCGATCAGCTATTGCAGGACAGTAAGGAGTCCATCGGTCGCCAGGACTACCAGCGTGCGCAGGAACACCTCGACCGTCTGCGGCGGCTGGTTCAGCGTGGCAAAGCCAGCCCGAGCTTGCTGGCCGATCTGTCCTTTCAGCAAGCCCGCCTCTACGAGTCGCGGCAGCAGTTCGACGCCGCGCTTGGGGAATACAACCGCGTTCTCAACATTCCCGAAAATCAGCGCCGACTGGAGCTGAACACCGCGCTCAAAAGCGTGCGCACCCGACTCTCCACCAAGACTGGGCGAATCCAAATCTTCGCGCCTGTTGACGGAAAGTGCCAGATGATCC
>CALLYL010000649.1 GCA_937859535.1 uncultured Myxococcales bacterium | reverse complement strand
CGACAGGGAGCCAATGCCAATCTTGTCTGCGAGAGCCACTGCGGTGCGCAGTACCCGTTCTTTGGTTAACGGTGCGCGCTTCCTTTGTTTTTTGGAATTCGTATTCACGGCCATTGCATCACCATAGCTTACGGCGTAAGCTTACGCTGTAAGCTCAACTCTAGTGGGGGCAGGAAAAAGATGAAAGCCATTGTTTTTGATCGCTATGGCAGCCTCGATAATCTCGGTCTTCGAGACATTGCCAAGCCAGCCATCTCGCAAGATGAAGTGCTGGTTCGCGTCCATGCCGCAGGTGTCCATGTCGGTGACTGCTTTGGTGTGAAAGGGAAGCCGTTTGCGGTTCGTTTGTTCTCTGGTCTGTTTCGGCCCAAGTACGGGGTACCCGGATTCGATGTGGCCGGTATCATCGAAGCGGTCGGTTCGAGCGTCAAGACCTGTGCACCGGGTGATGAGGTGTTCGGCTCCGCTCTGGGGACGTGTGCGGAATTCGTGCGCGCCAAACCGAACACGCTGGTACCGAAGCCGTCGCAGTTGACGTTTGTGCAAGCGGCCGCCATACCGACCTCTGGCCTGGCGGCGTTGCATGGACTGCGCGATTCCGGGAAGCTTCAGCGTGGCCAGCGCGTGCTGGTAAACGGTGCCGCTGGTGGTGTGGGAATGTTCGCGGTGCAGATCGCCAAGTCCTTCGGTGCCCACGTCACTGGGGTTTGCAGTACCAGGAATATCGACATGGTGCGAGCCCTTGGTGCAGACCAAGTCGTGGATTACACGCAACAGGATTTCACGCAAGGGAGTACACGTTACGACCTGATTCTGGACAACATCGAGAATCGCTCCCTGTCCGATTGTCGACGGGCGCTTACTGAATCAGGAACGCTCGTTCTGAACAGCGGTACAGGAGCGGAGGGCTTGGCCATGATGGTGCGACTATTGAGGCCACTTATGCTGGCTCCTTTTGTGCGCCAGAACCTGCGCCGCTACGTGTCGACTCCCAACCGCGCTGATCTCCTGGTCCTTGCCCAGCTTGCAGAGTCCGGGCAGCTCAAGCCCCTGATTGACAAGACCTACCCACTTTCCGAGACCCGCGCTGCTCTTGAATACATTGATTCCGGTCATGCCCGAGGAAAAGTTGTGGTGACTGTGTAACCCTCCATTTTTCGCGCATTGCTGATACAGTGGCAGCATCCTTGGAGGTCACAACCATGAAGCGATTCCTTCTGTCCGCTGCGATCCTTGTTTCTTTCGGCACCCTATCGACCAACGCGTTGGCCAGCGAATACCGCTGCTCGGGGGACCGGGTCGAAAAGAGCGGCAGCACCAAGTACACCGTTCGTTCGTCAGGGAGCAACTACACCATCGAAAAGTCGGGCAGCACGGTTGGTCATGCGGTGCAGCGCGGCAGCAAATACTACGTCGAAGTGTCGGGCAGCACGGTCGCGACCATCGAGAATGGGAAGATCGAGAAGTCCGGCAGCTCGTGGTCTACGGTGAGCGAAGCGCAGCGGACTTATGACTGTCCGGACATCGTCGCCGCTACGCTGTGGGTACTGGAAAAAGCGGGCAAGTTGTAACGCGGACGGTTCCTCGCAATATCCTCCCGACATCGCCGTTTCCTCCTCACTTCCCGGGAGCGGCTATCCACTCCCAACCCTCGACCTGAAAGACGCGGAGGCGCTGCTGCGCGCTCTTGGTGGATAGATATTCGGCGACGTTGGCAGAGCGCGAGCGATTGGACGAGCTGCTATGTCCGCAGAGTTCCGCCGGATTTACTGACAGCTTGACAGACTGTGCGCAACGTAGGCAGATGACCAGGCTGACCAGCCTGTGCGTGAGGTCTGCGCGGTTGCAGACCAGTCCCTACGAATTGGAACAAAGCCATTGGGGCTAGTTCTTTGCAGACTGTTGTCAGTGGGAAACAAAGAGGGGGAGCATGTCTGAACAACAGGGCTGGCGCTGGTGCCGAAAGTGTCAATCGAGCTGCTATGGGGGTCTGGTCGGGGTCTGCGCAGCGGGAGGGCCACACGACTTCCAAGGCAGCGCGTGGTATGCGATGCCCTCTTCTGCTCCCGATAAGGTCTACAGTCAGGAAGGTTGGCGCTGGTGCAACAAATGCCAGATTCTGTTTCATCCTGGTCTTGGTGTGGGCTGCTGTCCAGCGGGTGGCGGGCACGACTCCACGGGTAGCGGTACGTACTTCTTGGCGGTCTCCCCCTATCCGTTGGGAGGTCAGGAGGGCTGGCGCTATTGTCCCAAGTGCCATGCGCTTCACTTGACTGGATCCGGCTCTGGTCCATGTCCTGCGGGCGGCGAGCACACCAGTACTGGGTCGGGTTCATACAGCTTGCTGCTTGGAACGGCTCCTGGTTGCAGCATCCCGTCACATCAAGCAGGCTGGCGTCGCTGTTGTAAGTGTCACGCGAGCTGTTATGGTGGTCTGCCAGGTTGCTGCGCGGCTGGTGGTCTTCACGATTTCCAGGGTAGCGCCTGGTACGGCATTCCTCTTTCGGCACCTACCGGTGGCAGCAGTCAGGAAGGCTGGCGTTGGTGCAGTAAGTGTCAAGTCCTGTTTCACCCCGGACTCGGGCTGGGCTCCTGTCCGGCAGGAGGCGGGCATGATAGCGCTGGTAGTGGTGCCTATCTCCTCGCATTCTCTCCCTACGTTTCGAAGGGTCAGGAGGGGTGGCGTTACTGTTCCAAGTGTCATGCACTCCAGATGAGCGGAGCGGATCCGGGGCGGTGTCCTGCGGGCGGAGACCACACCGACGTCGGATCGCTGCCGTACAGCATGTTGTTGACAGTGCCGGCGGTGCCCAGTGACCCTCCTTATCAACTTGGTTGGCGGCGCTGTCACAAGTGTCACGCGAGCTGTTACGCCGGTCTGCCCGGGGTTTGCATGGCGGGAGGGCGACACGACTTCCAAGGAAGCGCCTGGTATGCCATGCCCACCGCAGTTCCGTCAGGTGTACACAGCCAAGACGGGTGGCGCTGGTGTAGCAAATGCCAGGTACTTTTTCATCCAGGATTGGGTGCGGGTCTGTGCCCAACAGGTGGCGGGCATGCGCCTTGCCAGGAGGGCTGGCGCTATTGCCCCAAGTGTCATGCGCTGCATTTGACCGGAGTTCAGACGTGTGCTCTCCGATCTCAGGAGGGCTGGCGCTATTGCCCCAAGTGTCATGCGCTGCATTTGACCGGAGCTGGCCCGGGTTGCTGTCCTGCGGGAGGTGATCACACCGATACCGGATCCGGTGCCTATAGCATGCGGCTCGGTACACCCAGTCTTCCTCCTGTCCAATCCGTCTGGCGTCGCTGTGGCAAGTGCCAAACCAGTTGTTACGGAGGTCTTACAGGTTCCTGCGCAGCGGGCGGACCGCACGACTTTCAGGGCAGCCTGTCGTATACCATTCCCACGGCGGTTCCTTCGGAAGTGCCCGGTCAAGAGGGGTGGCGCTGGTGTAGCAAATGTCAGACGTTGTTTCATCCAGGATTGGGCGCGGGAGTCTGTCCACGTGGCAGTGGGCATGACGCCACCGGCAGTGGTCCGTACTGGTTGGCGTATTCGCCTTATCCGGTGGGTGGGCAGGAGGGATGGCGTTACTGTGCCAAGTGTCACTCGCTTCATTTGAGCAGCGCGGGCCCTGGCACCTGTCCTGCGGGGGGAAATCACACTGAGACGGGCTCTCTTCCGTACAGTATGAAGCTAGACCATCCAATCGAGACGCAGTGCAGGCTGATCGTTGATTACGACGCGAATCGGCAGCCGCAGAGTCGGTTTGAAGTGGTGTTGATCCCGCGCAGTGCGGACGGTGCTACGCTTCCTGGTTCCGTGGTTCAGGTGCTGGCGGGGGGACCGGTCAACATCATCCGGGAGGAAGGGGGCGTCGTGACCTATCAGGGTCTCAATGCCTCTACTCCGGTGTTGTTTACGACCTCAGCAATCGGTCGGGTACGCTTTTCTATCGTGCCGCCGCACGACAAGCTGATGCTACCCAACCTGTTCGCGCATTCTGTGGCCATGCCTTCGGGGCAGTGGGTGGAGTTCTCGCCAGATGACGATCTGCACGCCAAGCTCTCGGATCTGACCGGTACGCAGCTCATTACTGCGCCTGCTGGAAAGGCCGGCTCTCTGCTTCCTTCTAGCAGAATGGAAGACGCCCAGGCGCTGGCCGCTGGCGTCAAGCAGTTGATGAGTCGATGGAAGCCCCAGGCCCCGATTGCTCCGGTTCAGACAGGGCCCTTAAGTTTCGATGTATGGGATGACATTGGAGGTTCCGTCACCGGTGCTGCTGGAACCGTTGGAGGTGCGATCAGTGGTGCTGCTGGAACCGTCGGAGGTGCGATCAGCGGGGTCGCACAAAAAACCGCTGAAGTAGCTACTTCCGTTGCAAGCACCATCGCCACTCAGTCTCAGTTTGTCGTGGGTTCGGCGGCGCAGTTACTGGACACCGTGGGCGCAGCAGCCCAGATTCTGGTCAAGAATGTGGACATCGCGGTGCCACATGTTGTGCAAGACTTCGCGGCGCAGGTGATTCCTGCTGCCACGCAACTTGCGATTGATGTGAGTCGTGACATCACGGTCATCGCCTTGGTCGTGGTAAATGGTGTGCAGAGTATTGTGAAGACCGTCGTGCAGACCGTGGAATCGGCTGCGCTCATGGTGGGATCCTTCTTCCAGCGCGTCGGATTGCAGATCAAGCAGGTCATCGACTTTCTTGCCTCTCTGTTTGATTGGGACGCGATCCTGCAACTTCAGGGTCAGATCCAGGATGCACTTAACGATCGCCTGGCTTCGTTTGGCTCCATTGTGTCGCAGCAGCGAACGGCTCTGCCTGGATACCTCCGAACGCTCGAATCGATGATCGCTGGGCTCAGCAGCAATGCCGCTGAGGTGCCACGGACCCTTCCCGGTTCGATGGAGATTTCCTCGATCGGCGGGCAGTTTGGCTATCTGATGGACAAGCTAACCTCCGCCATAGGGGGACTATTTGGTCTTCCGATCGACCTTGGCCTTGGCGCTGTCGCGTCGTTCTTTTCCTCTCTCACGGGGGCCGTGATCGGCGAGCTTGAGGCGTTCCTGGCCATGTTCCTTTCCTCTCCGCTGTGCGCTGCGCTGGCTGACCCGAAGAAGCTCATTGGTCTTGGGCCCCAGGCGCTGCTGGCGTTGATCAAGCCACTGGCCACTGCTGCGATCAAGGTCGTGGCCGTGGTCGCGGACGCAGCGTTGGCGATCGCTCCCCCTATGATGAGTGGAATCCAAGCGGCGTTGCGGCAGCGCATTTCGATTCCACTATTGACCGATTTCATTGAACTGGTGGTGTTCCGTAACAAGCAGCAGCTCTGTCTGGAGTCTCTGCTGACCCTGATGACCGCCGCCCTCACGCACATCGCTCGCAAACTCGGAGACAGCTTGGTTGGCGGTGCGGTGTCTTTTGCGGTAGCGGATGACATGCAACAGGCTGGTAGCGTGCTTGCCTGGTGGTCGACGGTGTTGACCCTGATTCAAGCCCTGATGGCGGGGTGGATGACTCCGAGTCCTCCGGCGTCGACCGGATGGCTCTCTTTGGTGGGATTCGCGAGTGTGGCGCTGAGTACGCCCTATTTGACCAGCGGCACTTCGTTCCGAAGTGTCGAGCAGTGGCTGTGTTGGATTCTCAACCTCATTTCGTCCCTGCTCTCCCTACTTGGAACGGATAGGGGTCTCAACGCCGTCAACGCCATCTGTGACCCGGATGTAGCGAAGAAGGCAATGGCCCGGCTGACCAAAGCCTGTGGCGTCATCATCATTGGCACCGGTGCCGTTTGCAATGGATTGGCACTGTCATCGAACGCAGGAGACACCGTGCTCACCAAGCTTGATCTCTCTGCCCAAGTCATCGCTGGGGTGAGCAACTTGACAGCGGATTGGGAGCCTTCAACAGCACTGGGCGCAACCGCTGTTCTCGGCCTTGCCGCAGCCAGCATCGGTGCCACAACCTGGTTCTATAGCAACGGACATCCTGATGCGAGCCTTGCTTAGTGTCCGATTCTGCCTGACCGACCCGATTTGATCAGGAGTTCTTCGCGTGCAGTCAGAGCCGCTGGTTTTGGAGCTGGAGTTTGTTCGAAAGAGCAGCTCCAGCGACCCCTACGAATTTCAGTTCAAGCCTCAGGACTATATTTTACGTCGCGGCCAGGGAGAGTACGACGAGGCGCACTTTCCCTGGACTGCTGAGCTTCTGCATTCCTTGGCAGAGATTCGTTTGCCCGGACGAAGTCCTGCACTCGTGCAGCAGCTTGGGGACACGCTGCGCCAGTTTCTTTCGACCACGGGATGGGCCACCAGTGAAGCGCTGATCCTGAGCGCAGTGGAAAGACAGCGCTCTGTTGTGCTCACCCTTCGTTCGGCGGCAGCGGAACTGTACGCACTTCCCTGGGAACTCATGACACTCCAAAAGGGAGGACAACATCTGGGCGAGCTACCGTCTGTGTTGCTGCGCTATGAGTGGCCCGATGTCAGCGCCGCGCCGGAACGACCCCATCGAGCACCGGGCGGACGGATTCTGCTCGGGTGGTCCGCAGCGGGCGGTGCGATTCCTGCGCTCGAACATCGGCAAGCGATTGAGAGAGCGTGTCAGCAAGCAGAGCATTCCTTTGAACCAGAGCATGACATTGTGCCGCATCTGTCCTGCGGGCGGTTGATCAAGACGCTTGAGCAGGCGAGGAAGTCCGATGCACCGATCGCGGTGCTTCATCTGCTCTGTCATGGTGCGTCCATCGGGAGTAGTTTTGGGTTGGCACTTCACGATGATTCCTCTGTTGCCGAGAGTGTGGTCATCGATGCAGCCCGGCTGCGCCAGTTACTAGCACCTTATGCCGATATGATTCGGCTGGTGGTGCTCTCTGCTTGTGACAGTGGCAATGGTGGGGCCTTTGGCAATCATCTAGGGAGCGTGGCGCAGGAACTCCATCGAGCTCGCATGGATCAGGTCGTCGCGTCGCGCTACCCGTTGTCCGTCGATGGTTCGATCCGCCTGACCGAGACGTTTTACGAGCAATTGCTGGGTGGATCGAGCAGTGTGGCCCAAGCATTCCTAGCGACGCGTCGGCGTTTGGCCCAAGATCCGACCCAGTTTGATTGGGCCGCGATCCAACTGTACAGCGCTTCG
>CALLYL010000648.1 GCA_937859535.1 uncultured Myxococcales bacterium | reverse complement strand
AAGCTCGGGTCGCAGCAAAAGCGACAGGTACAGGTTGTCCCCAGGTGGCGAAAACCACGTCCGTCCTTGACGACCGCGACCGCTGGTTTGGGTATCGCTGGTGACCACCATCCCGTGCGGTTTGCCAGCTCGGCCGAGCTGACGCGCTTCATCATTGGTCGATCCACACGACGGCAGATGCAGCCACGGACTGCCAAACTCGGTCAGCATCGAAGAGGGGGTCGGGGACAGGGGTTAGAAAGCGGCTTACTCGAAGCGCAGCAGGTGCCAGCTCTTTTTGCCGCGCCGGATCGCGACCAGGCTGCCATACAGAAGATCCGTCGGCAGTAGCTTGTCATCGGGACCAACCTTGCGGCCATTGACGCTGACCGATCCGGACTGGAGGAATTCGCGGGCTTCGCGCTTGGACTTGCACAGCGACGTCAGTGCCATCACCTCGATCATCGCGAGGCCATCGGATGTGAGCTGATGTTGGTCGTGCTGGCTGGTCGGAACCGCTGAAAAGACCTCGCGAAGGGTTTTTTCCGATAGCTCGCGAACATCGCCAGAAAACAACGCCTGCGTTGCTGCTTCGGCTTGGGCGCGCTCGCTGGGGCCATGCAGAAGCTCGGTCATATGACGGGCCAATGCGCGGTGGGCGACGCGGGCCCCTGGATCTTTTTCGTGGGCAGCCTGTAGCTCGCTGATTTCGTCCGTCGAAAAGAACGTGAACAGGCGCAGGTAACGAATCAGGTCGCTGTCGTCGGTGTTGAGCCAAAATTGATAAAACGCGTAAGGGCTGGTGCGCTCCGGGGACAGCCAGACCGCGCCGGACTCGGTTTTGCCGAACTTGCCGCCATCCGAGCGAGTGACCAGCGGTGCCGTGACTGCGAAGCTGTCGTTTTGTCCATCGGGAAGCATCCGTCGAATCAGATCGCAGCCCGAGACAATGTTGCCCCACTGGTCGCTGCCGCCCATCTGCACCGTCACACCCTGTGCGCGACGTAGGTGCAGGTAGTCGTAGGCTTGCAAAATCATGTACGAAAATTCGGTGTAGCTGATGCCTTGCTCGCGGTTGTGAAGCCGGTCGCGGACCGAGTCGCGCTGCATCATGGCGTTGACCGAGAAGTGCTTACCGACGTCGCGGAGGGCCTCGATAAACGAAAGCTGGCCGAGCCAGTCGAGGTTGTTTTGAAGCTGCGCGCCGGTTGAACCGGAAAAATCGAGGAGACGCTCAAAGATGCGACGCTGGCTTTGCACGTTGTGTTCGACGGTTTCGCGGGTCATAAGCTGCCGCTCGGCGGATTTTCCCGACGGATCGCCGATGAGCCCCGTGCCACCACCCATGACCACCACCGGCTGATGTCCGGCGCGTTGCCAGTGCATCAGGAGCTTGATCGGGATGAAGTTGCCGATGGTGAGCGAGTCGGCTGTGGGGTCAAATCCGGCATAGGCCCGGCGTACTCCGCTTCCCAGGTGCGCCCGCAGCGCCTCCTCGTGGCTCACTTGGTGCAGAAGGCCGCGGCTGGAAAGCTCCGTCAGAAAGTCGCTTGAAGTCGTCACGGCCGCACGATACCCGAGGCTGCCTGCGCAGTAAACGACCTAGGACGAGCTTCGGATTACTTGGGCGGCGTGGGTTGAGACTGGTTGCCCGCATCGGATACGATGCAAGGTGATGGATTGTGGCCATTCCTTGCTTCCGACCCGTAGGTCGCGCCTTGGGCGGACGTGGCCATTTGTGCTGGCGAGCCTGCTGGCCTTGTCGACCGTGGCCGACGCGAGCAAGCCACGCTGTCGGCTCGAGCGCGTCGATCTGTCGCAGTTTGAGCAGGGCGGTCAGATCAAAGCCATTGGTGGGGTCGTCGAGCTGGAAGGCCAGATCAGCACCGATAGGCCAGCGTCGGTCTATCGACTGCTCGTCAATGGCAAGCCCGTCGCCAAGCCCGAAAAAGTCGAGCCGTTTGAGCGCGCCGGACAAGAGCTGTATTTGGTGCTCGCCGTCGAAATCTCGGCCTTGTACGCGCCGTCTTTTGACAAGATCAAAGAGACGCTGCGCGAGTTTCTGGAGTCGATGCCGCCGCGCACCAAGGTCAAGCTGGTCCAGTTTGGCTATGAGCTAGAGCCGACGCCGGTGTTCTTGGCTCCGGGCGCGCTCCTCGGAATCGTCGACGACATCAATCCCGACGATCAGGGTGATGTGCAGCTCATCAACGCGATCCAGGCCGGGCTCGTATCGCTGAACAAAGTGCAGCCGGGCAAAGACAAAAACGGAGAGCCGCTGCCGCCGCCGCGCAAGGCGATCGTGGTGCTGTCCGACGGGATGAACCAACTCATGGATCGCAAGACGTTTAAGCGCGTCGGCGATCTGCTGCGGCAAAACGGTGTGCCGCTGTTTCCGGTTGCCTTCTCGCCGCGTGACGATCGTGGTCCGCTGCTAAACCTCGGAGAGCTGGCCAAGCGATCGCTCGGGACGTTTCGGTGGGCGCAGAAAGACAGCGATCTCAAGGAGCAGTTCCAGAACCTGTCCGAGGAGCTCAAGAAGAACCACGTCCTTACCTTCAATGGCAAAAAGCTCGACTTGGAGTCGCTGCGGACCTCGCAGTTTGCGATGCAGTGTGGCGATCTCAAGTCGAACCCGATCATGCAGCCGGGCGTGCCGCCGCCGAAGCCGAGTACCTGGTGGAAGTGGTTGCTCGGGATTGTGCTCGGGCTCGTTGGGTTATGGGGCGCGGCGCAGGGCGCACTGTTTGTGCTCAAGCGCAAAGCGCAAAAGCTCGGGATGCCGCCGCTCGTTGGACCAGGTGCAGTGCCGGGGGTTGTCCCTGTCTCTCAAGCGGCACCTACGCAAATGCTCGGCTATGCGACGATGAAAGGGACCAGGCCGATCGGAGCCACGCTGATCGGCATCGGTGCACTCGCCGGGCAACGGCTGGCGATCGAACACACCGCGATCATCGGACGCTCCGTCGCTGGCACCACCAACCTACAGGTTTTAACTGATCCCAGCCTGGGTCCAAGTCACTGCGAAATCCGTCGCGAGCCGAACGGCTTCTTCTTGATCGACTATGGCGTCCCGTCGGGGAGCTTCATCAACGAACAGCGCATCGCTGGCAAAGCCCTGGTAAACGATGGCGATCTACTGCGGCTCGGGGACGGCACCCAGTTAAAATTTCGGCTAGAAGACTAAGCGGCGAATCGTCGGTGTAACCACTGGTGGAATCGGAGCGACTTGGACCACTACGCCGCCCTGGGTGCTGCTCTGTTTCACGAAATCGAACAGCGATTGATAGAAGAGCTGGACCCGAGAGCCGACGCGATCGGCACCGAGGAGTGGGTCGATGTGGGTCAGCTTGTTATCGGTGTGAACCATGAAGGCCGCCGGATCACTGCGTGGGGTTCCCGCCAGGGGTCGACCCGGACCGATTGGGACGGCCGCCACCAGCGCTTGCAGCGACGCAAACGCCTTCGGATCACCGGCACCTTTGCCTGCTAGCTGCGTCGCCAGACCATAGATCGGCAAATCGAGCTTGGCTCCGTGCATCGTCCGCAGGCCGTAGCGCGCCACCGGCCAGTCGCGCTCGGTCATCCTCAGGCTTGCCGCGACCGCTGAGTCGAGCGTCAGCCGGATCGGAAAATACCACTCGCTGAAATCGAGTGATGGGCCCGAAAACCAGGATTGTGCCAGCTCGCCGAGCGTCGTGGCCTGGTTTGAGTCGAGAGGCTCTTGCCAGTCGTAGGTCGCCAGCGGATCCGCCGGCCGAAGCAGCTTGCCACCGAGCACGCCGCTGTATTCTTCCAGAGGACCGCCGATGGCTTTGCCACACGATACCGCCGCGAACGACAGGTTCGAGTGAGCTTGATCGAACGCAAACCCCAGGATGGCGCGGTTTGTCATCTGGGGGAGGTCGCGCCGTCCAGCGAGCACCCGCATGACCACATCGCGATCGGGGTCGCTCACAATCTGGCCCGGGTCAAATGCTGCCCGCAGCGCCGAAACCGCCGCGATCGGATAGACCTCGCTGCCAACGAGCGGCAGCACGAAGTAGCGATCGTTTTGGCGGATTTTTTGGAGACCGATTCGGCCATACGCTCCACCGTTGATACCGTTTTGGTATTCGTCTTCACTAAACCGTGGCGTCGCATTGCCCTCGCTACCGGTCAGTCCATCGACGAGAATGAGGCCTGCTAGCTCGTCAAAGCCGGGGATGCCCGAAAAGTCCCAGGCTGCGTACTGCTCGACGATCGAGGCCCCCAGCGAGTGCCCGAGCAAAAACAGTCGTGACCGTCGCTCAGCTTGTGGAATCAGGCTGACCACGGCTCGCAAATCCTCGATCGTGGTCTTGAGCCCCCACTCCGATACAAACGCCAGTTCATCCTGCGGTTTGACCCCATCGTAGCGACGCCCTTCGATTTCCTCGGCGGAAAAGTAGTAGCGACGGGCGATTTCAGCGTCCTTTTTGACCTCCGCGACATCGAGCCCGTGCTGGTCCTCTAGGAGGTTTGAGCGACGATCGATCGCCCAGGCCTCGATGCTCGCGTCACCTTGACTGCGTCGCACCAGTGCCCGCGCCAGCGGATCGAAGCTGCCCGCCCCACCCAAAAACCCCGGCATCAGCAGCACGATGGCTCGCGCAGGCCTTGGCGCAGCCTCCCCGCTGTCGACGCGGTAACGCACCACCCGAACAAAGTTGTATTGCGGCGGCGTCCCTGCATTTTCGACCGGCAGTGGATTGGCCGCAGGGGCTGGCGCTGCTACCAAAAACACCTCACGGCGGATCGGCACTGCACCTTGTTCGACGATCGCGGAGGTAGGCGGGGGCACATAGCCCGGCTCCGGCTGTGGCATTTCGCTACAGCCAGACACCATCGTCCAAAGCGTGAGCAGCAGCGACAGAGGTGGCAACAGATGCTTCGATCTTCGTGGCGACCAAGTGGGCGACATGTTGAGCGGACCATACTTGGGAAGGTTGCCTCCCAGCAACAGAGCCAGACCGGACCCCTTTACGAACGGGTTGCGGGAGTGCTAATAAGGAACCCTCGTTGGCTGCCTACATGTAGTCGTTCAGGTAGCACTTCCAGTACCGAATGGGCTTTGATTGTTACGGATGACGGCAGGGTGGTGACGACGTGGAGACGGGGTACTAAAAATGCTCTTTGATTGGGTGTACGGGCTGTTCTCAAATGACCTAGCTATCGATCTAGGCACGGCGACGACGCTGACGTTCGTAAAAGGACGCGGCATCGTCTCGAATGAGCCATCGGTGGTGGCGGTCCAGCGATCTTCTGCGGGCAGCAAGCGCGTGCTGGCGGTCGGCAAAGAAGCCAAAGAGATGCTCGGTCGAACCCCTGGCAACATCGTCGCGGTGCGGCCCATGAAGGACGGCGTGATCGCTGACTTTGAAGTCACCGAGGCGATGCTTCGCTACTTCATCATGCAGGCGCACAACCGGCGGACGCTGGTCAAACCTCGCATCATCATCTGCGTTCCCTCGGGTATTACCGAAGTGGAAAAACGAGCAGTGAGGGACTCGGCGCTCGCTGCTGGGGCTCGTGAGGTGTACTTGATCGAAGAGCCGATGGCGGCGGCGATCGGGGCCGGCCTGCCGATCACCGAGCCGTCGGGCAACATGATCGTCGACATTGGCGGCGGTACAACCGAGGTTGCGGTCATCTCGCTCGCTGGCATCGTCGTCAGCAAGTCGATCCGAGTCGGTGGTGACAAACTCGACGAGGCGATCGTTCAGCACATCAAGCGGAAGTACAACCTGCTGATCGGTGAGCGTACCGCAGAGGACATCAAGAAGCAGATCGGCTCGGCGTATCCTCTCGACGAGATTCTGACGATGGACGTCAAGGGGCGCGATTTGGTGGCTGGTGTTCCGAAGACGTTGAACATCAACTCAGACGAGATTCGTGATGCGCTGGCTGAACCGGTCAATGCGATCGTCGAGGCGGTACGGGTCGTGCTTGAACGGACGCCGCCCGAGCTTTCGGCCGATATCGTCGACAAAGGCATCGTGCTGTCCGGCGGTGGCTCGCAACTCAAGGGGCTCGATCTACTGCTCCGCGACGAAACGGGCCTACCGGTGGTGGTATCAGAAACACCGCAGCTTGCGGTGGTTCTTGGCTCGGGCAAGGCGCTCGACGAGCTGTTGCTACTGCGCGAAGTGACCGTTTCCTAGGTAATTCCTTTGTCGCTCATCCGTCGGGCCAAGAGCCTTCTCATCGGTGCGGCGCTGCTGCTGGTGCTGTCGCTGGTGTTACGGTGGAGCGTCAAAGCACCCGAAAAGCAGACCTTGCTCGATCGGGCGGTGGTTCGCCTGGCGGCACCGCTGCAGGGTGTTGTAGCGGGTCTGTTCGGGCGGGTTTCATCGGTGTGGACGGGCTATGTGGCCGTCATTGGGGTGCAGCAGGAAAACCAGGTGTTGCGCCGCAACAATGCCGAGCTGCGTGCTCAACTGGCGAGTCAGTCGGCGCTGGCGTTGCGAGCGCAGCGGCTGGAACGACTGCTGGATTTGCGGGCACAGGTGCTGGCTGATACTGCCGTCGCTCAGGTGATTTCCATCGAGACTTCGCGGCAGTTTCGGGTCGTACGGGTTCGAATCGATCGCGGTGGCGTTGAGATGAAGCCTGGCATGCCGGTGATTGCTGCTGAGGGGGTTGTCGGCCGCATCGCTCGCGCCGTCGGGCCGTATGCTGATGTGCAGCTCCTCACCGATGCCCGCTCGGCGGTCGATGTCGTGATTCCGCGCAGTGAGAGCCGGGGCGTCATGAAAGGGACCGGCAGCGACAGCCGCTACGTGTGTCGTGTCGAATACGTGCTCAAAAAAGAACAAATCGAGGTGGGTCAAGATGTCTTGACCTCGGGTCTCGGTGGCAGCTTTCCTCGCGATTTGCCGGTCGGCAAAGTGGTCGCCGTGAGGCGCAGCGACGCCAGCCTCTACCAAGAGATCGAGGTCGAGCCCAGCGTGTCGTTTAGCCACCTTCGCGAAGTGCTGATCGTGTTGTCGCCGCCGCCACCACCGGATCCCGATGCCGGCAAGCGCGGCTTTGAGTCGGCTCGCGGACCGGGCGTGCCCAGATGAGTGGCGCACGAGCCCTCGTGTTGTTGTTGCTCGCGGTCGTGGGTTCGATCATCTCGACGGGACTGTCGCCTCTGACTCG
>CALLYL010000647.1 GCA_937859535.1 uncultured Myxococcales bacterium | reverse complement strand
TCACGAACGCCACCACCGTCACCACTTGGTTGGCTTCGACATGCAGGATCGAGGTCAGCAGCATGTGCACGGCCGATAGCAGCAGCACGAACACCGACAGCACCACCACCCGCCCGAGCAGCTCGTTGATGTCGAGCAGCCGATCGAGAAACAGCGTCTGGTGCAAAAAATACAGATAGATGACCGAAAGCACCGTCCCGGGCGCCGCCCCACCCCGTCCGATCGGCGTCGGCAGGTGTTCCCAGACCGTGACGGTGATCGCGAGCAGCCCCATGCCGATCAAGTACAAAAGCCGCCGCTTGTCGACGCGGGATACCGTCTGTCGATAGACCTGCCACAGAGGGCTCAGCGCCAGATACAGGCTCGGCACCACCAGCGCTTTGAGCACGTACGGAATCTTTTCGGCCCAGGCCCGACTCGGGTCACCGCTCACCGAATAGGAATAGAAGAGCAACAGCTCTCCCAGGACCAGCAGCGCAAAAATGGTTCGCGGGGCCCCACGCGCCGGCAGGTCAACGCTGGTCACGCTCTCGCGCAACCACGTTCGCAGGAACAGCAGCAAGCACACCGGCACAAACAACAGCGCCGCGAGCGCCAGCGGCACCCGCAGGTTCAGAAAGACCGAAAACAGGTGCCACAGAAACAGGCTCGTCGAAAAATACAGAAAGGTGCGGTGCGACGGCCGCCGCCGCCCGGACAGCAGCACCGCGCCGCCGATCACCGCGCACAGCGCCGCGAGCAGCGCCGAAATCGACGAAATGCCAGTTGCAGCGGGCACGAGCTGTACCTCGGGCTACCGCCCCTTCCACTCGGGCTTGCGCTTCTGCAAAAACGCCATCAGCCCCTCTCCTGCGTCCTCGGTACCGAGCACTCGAATCAGCTCGCCTTCGAGAAATCGCAGCGCGGGCTCTAGCTCCATGTCCTGCATCTTATGGAAGGCGTCGACCCCAAGCTGCATGACGAGCGGGCTCTTTTGACAGAGCTTGTCGCACAACGCCTGGACCTCGGCATCGAGTCGATCTCGCGGCACCGCTCGAGTGATAAGTCCCATCTTTTCCGCAGCCGCCGCATCGACGCGATCGCCGGTCAGGATCAGCTCCATCGCTCGCTTGCGCGGCACGTTCCGAAAGATCGTCGCCATGATCATCATCGGCCACAACCCAACGTTGATCTCGGGGGTCGCAAACTGCGCGTCGTCGGCAGCAATCGCCAAGTCACAAGCGACCACCAAGCCGAGTCCACCGGCCATCGCGTGACCGTTGACCTTGGCGATCGTGGGTTTGCCAATGCCCTGGCCGGTCAGCATCAGGTTGAGATCGACAAACGTGCCTGCCAGGCGGTTTTCGGAGGGTCCGGCTTGCAGGGGATTGCCGCCGCCGCCCATTTGATTCAAGTCGCCGCCCGCCGAAAAAATCTTCCCCGCGCCGGTAAGCACCACCACTTTGACAGACTGATCGCGCTTCGCACGGTCGAGTGCATGTAACAGCTCACCGACAGTGCTCGCACCGATGGGATTGCGCCGCTCGGGCCGGTTGAGTGTGATCTGAGCGACCCCAGCGCGTACCTCATAAAGGATCTCGCCATAGGTGACCGCCACAGGGGCTGCCGGGGGTTCAGCCACAGGGACTGCGGGCGGGGCCACTGGGGCTACTACTGCCTCGCCAGCAGACGAAGAAGGAACTCCGCTTTCGTCAGAAGCCGTGCTCATGGCCGAACTATACACCAGCGCGTCGAATTCTCGTCGAGGCTTTGCTTTTCGATACGACCGAAAACCCCAGCGATTCCGTGCCGCCCGTCGCGACGAGAGCGCTGATTGACACGGGAATTTTGAAAGTCGTACACTCATTTGCGAGCATGCGTAACCTCTATCGTTCACCCAAGGCTGTTGTTGCGGGCGCAATTGCGCTGGGTATGTTGGCTCAGAGCGGGAATGCGCAAGCATCCTGCCCGAACCAATCCACCGAGGTATCGAATGACCTCTCCGTCGAGTGTCTGATCGCTCCACGGAAGCCGATTTCGGGACAGAGCTACGATCCGACGCTGTACGAGCAGTCGATGTATCGGTCGCTCCTGTCCGAACTTTCGGCAGTCATGGCGGTGCCGGGACTCGATCCAGCCGACACGGTTGGCTACTCGGGATTCCACTTCACCTTCGATGTGGCCACGACGTCGATCAAGGACAAGGCACCGTACTGGGGCGGCTTCGCACAGCCCGACGGCACCAAAACCCAAGGCGGTGTCAGGCACGTCAGCGGCAGCTTCCTGCCGGTTGCCTCGATCATGATTCGCAAGGGCATCTGGCCGCTGCTATTCCCGATTGGTGTCGAGCTTGGCTTCGGCGGCTCGAACCTGGTGCAGTCGGGCATCTACGGCCTGAACGGCTACTTTAAGTTGGCGCTGCACGAGGGCTACCACGACATCCCGATTCCCTCGCTGGCTGCTCGTGCGACGGTCACTCGCCTCGCTGGTACGCCGCAGGTCGATATGACGATCATCACGGCGGAAGGCCTGATGTCGAAGGCCTTCGGAGTCGGCGGCACCTTCACCTTGGAGCCGTACGTCGGCGGTGGTGGTCTGTGGTCGATTGTCCGCAGCCAGGTTGTCGACACCGCTCCAAACGTCGACCTATACCGAGGTCAGGTTCCCGGCTCGACCGCGATCTCGGCATCGGATGCCTTGGCACAGAAGGTCGTGTTCCCCACCCAGGGCGACATTTTCCGCTGGCGCGTGTTTGGCGGCATCAACTTCCACTACGCCATCATCTCCGTCACGGTGTCGTATGCCTTCACGGGTGCGGGCGTGGACAACGGCTTCGACAAGAACGGCGATGGCCAGTTCGGCCCGAGCGACTTCCCGACCAAGATCGGTGCAGCGCCCTCCGGCTCGGCGGCCGCCTGCCGCTCCGATGCTGCTGATGGCACCACCGTCTGCCCGAAGGATGTCTCTGGCGCGCAGCACACCATCAGCGCCGGCGTCGGCCTCCGGTTCTAGCAAAACCTACTGCGCGGCGCGTCTGCCGCGTTGGTCGTCGGTCACTGCCAGAAGGCAGCTCCCTCCTCCCGCCTTGCAGCCGGGCCTGCTCGTGACGGTTTTGCGCTGAATACTCGCTTCGCTCGCTCGAGTTGGGCTTTGGGGTGGCTCGCTTCGCTGACGCTCGCTCGGCTTTGGGGAGCTCGCTTCGCTGGGGGTTAGGGGGGGTCGAGTTTTTGTAGGGCGGTGGTGCTGGGGGATGGGTCGCTGGGGTCTTCGTCGTTGGACTGAGAGGCAGCCGTGCGCTTGCGTTCGACCAGCCAGGCGATGCAGATGCTCAGGTTGTAAAGGACGGTGAGAGAGCCTGCCATGGCTAGCTGGCCGATCACTAGGTCGCCTGGGGTGAGGACGGCACCGGCGATGGCGAAGATCAGGATCGCGTAGCGATTGAAACGCCACAGCGACTTGGCCGAGACGATGCCGAGAATCGCCAGGACCGACAGCACCAGCGGCAGCTCGAAGACCACGCCGAAGACCAGCAAGAGCATCAGCGTCAGGCCGAAGTACTCTTCCATGCTGATGAGCGGCCGAATCTGCACCGCGTCAGCAATCGCAATGTCGGAGCCGATCTCCTTCATGAGCTGGACGCTCGCGTCCGTGGCGGCGGTGAGAAAGAACTCGTAGCCGGGTGGCAGCACGAAGTAGTAACAGAACAGCCCTCCGCCGACGAACAGGCCGACTGCGACCACCACAAACGGCAGGGCCCAGCGCTTTTCGTGGGAGTACAGCCCAGGCGAGATGAAGGCCCAGAGCTGATAAAAGATTACCGGCGAGGCCACAAAGATGGCTGACACCAGCGCGGTCTTGAGTAGCACCAAGAACGCTTCCACCGGGCTCGTGAAGATGAGCTGTCCCGCGACGCCCTTTTTCTTCGCGATCATAAATGCGGT
The DNA here is from genome assembly GCA_937859535.1 of uncultured Myxococcales bacterium. Lineage (GTDB taxonomy): Bacteria > Myxococcota_A > Polyangia > Palsa-1104 > JAEUJZ01 > JAEUKA01. Next base: position 9,919 of record CALLYL010000647.1, on the reverse strand, counting down.
GAGCAGCGGCCTGGCCATGAGCTGAAACAGCACGCCCCGGACCAAATAACAGCCGACCGCTGCCAACGCGATGGCAATGACCGCGTTGCGAATCCGATCGCGCAGCTCGGCGAGGTGCTCCAGAAACGGCATCCGTCGCTCTTCAGCGACCCCAGGTTCCAAGTCCAAGGCCTCGGCGTGTTCGCTCATTTACTTACTGCCCTCGATGGACGAACCATGGGAAACGGAGACTGGCTCTGCGGTCGCCGGGATTGGTGATTCATGCGGCGAAACTCCGCCCGGTGGTGGATCACCCATCCCATCCATTGCGCCTGGCGCTGACCCAGGAACCAGTGAAGTCACGCCTGGTTCCAGTGGAGTCAGTGTCGCCACCAGCTCTGCTGCATCCTCACCGTGAACGGGAACGGCCATTGGCGGGTCGAGCGGGGGCGCAATCGTCGGCGACACGAACGGCGGGGGCGGCGGCGGCTCATCGCGGAGAGCGGCGCGTAGGTCTTCAAACGGACGACGTACATCGTCTTCGATATCGATCTGGTCTCGCAGGTCGCGAGTCGCTCGGCGGAAACTACGGATCGCCTTGCCGAGGCTACTTGCCACGGCGGGAATCCGCTCCGGTCCGAGGACGAGCAGCCCGATGACCAAGATCACAATGAGTTCGGTGGGCCCGAGTCCAAACATACGCGCAGTCTACCACCACCCCTCACAACGCCAATCAGCAAGCCGAGGAGGATTGACCCACAAGCGCCTCAATGTCATCCGCACGCTTTTCCAGCGCTGCGGTCAAGACCTCACAGCCGCTGTCGGTAACCAGCACATCATCCTCGATGCGAATGCCCCGGACATCGGCAAACTGCGTGAGCTTGTCCGGCCGGAAATCGCCACGCAGCGGGGCCAACAGCCGCTCGCTCCGCAAGATTGCGGGAACGAAATAGAGGCCGGGCTCAATCGTGACCACCATGCCGGGCAACAGGTCTCGATCGAGCCGCAGGTAGCACAGCCCAAACTGCTCGCTTCGCGTTCGACCGGGCGCGTAACCGGCACGATCGCCGAAGTCCTCCATGTCGTGGACGTCCAGGCCGAGCAGGTGACCAATGCCATGCGGGAAGAACAGCCCGTGCGCGCCGCGTTCGAGCAGGCCGTCGATCTCCCCCACCAGCAGACCCAAATCGCGCAGGCCCGAGACCAAGACCCGACATGCAGCAAGGTGGATGTCGCGATAACGAACCCCCGGCTGGACCTTGGCGATCGCGGCAAGCTGCGACTCGAGCACCAGATCGTAGACAGCGCGCTGGCTGGGCGAAAACGTTCCGCCGGTCGGCCAGGTACGGGTCACATCACTGGCCCAGCCGAGGTCGCTTTCCGCCCCAACGTCGGCTAGCAAAAGGTCACTTGGGCCGCAGATGCCACGCCGCTCGCGGGTATGCAGAACCTCACCGCTCGTGGTGACGATGCTGCCGTAGGCGTTGGTGAAGTCTTCGGCGAGGATCTCCCGCTCCATCGCGGCCCGCACCGAGCTGACCCGTACGCCCGGACGAGTCGCCGCCATACCCGCACGATGGGCACGCACCGTGACCGCCGCAGCCCGCCGGATCTCCGCAATCCCCTGGTCATCATGACAAAGACGCAGTGCGATCACCGCGTCGAGTAGCCGCAACTCGTCCGCGCTGGCTGACGCTGGACTGGTCCGCAGGGGCAGATGCAAAAGCCCCGGTAAGGAAGCGGTGACGCCATCGAGTTCATCCAAATAACGAACTTGATCAACGGAGGTAGCCGCTTGAATCGACTCCGGGCTCGCGGTCTCGCCGTGCCACAGCGCGTCCGCTTCGGTGCTGCGATGGACAAACAGCGTCGACTGTCCGCCGGCTAGCAGCAGCACCGCGCCCTCAATCGGCACGCCCGCCAGGAACAGAAAGTGACTGCTGGCTCGAAATTCATGGGTGTTGTCTGGATAGTTCCGGGATGGGGCCCGCCCTGCGGATACCAGCAACGCTCGACCCCCCAGCCGATCCGTCAATGCCTGATTCAACGCCGCCCGACGACGCTTGAGTGCATTCGCTAGGCCTACTGTTGCCGAAGGATGTGCCGATACCATCTCGATCTCCAAAAGAAGCTAGCCAGAACCAGAAGGGAACTTGACGAACTCTACACAAATTTCGCGGAGGCAAACTCAAGCTGCGTTAATGTCTCAGAATCTATGAGCGCCCGCGCATTTCGACTGCCGTCTCACGTTCGTCCTCTCTCCTACCACATCGATCTCAGCACCGACCCAAGCCGCGTCGAGTTTTCCGGCACGGTCACGATCGAACTGGAGATCACTTCCCAGACGGAGGCCATCGTCCTCCACTCGCGCCACCTAGAGGTGACCCGGGCTGAAGTAAGCGCAATGTTCGGGGAAACCGACAGCGCCCTGGTGAGCTACCAACCTGAGCAAGAGACGGTTACGCTGCTGCTGGAACGGCCTCTACCGGTTGGACGGGCTCGGGCGTTGCTGGTGTTTTCGGGACGACTGGCACCGAGCATGCATGGTCTGTATCTGGGTGCCGACGGTGTCCACAGTGCGGTGTGCTCGCAGTGCGAAGCCACCGATGCCCGTGCGATTTTCCCCTGTTTCGATGAGCCCGCCTTCAAAGCAGGACTGCGCTGGACGCTGCGCACCGGCCCCGGCGTCACCGCGCTCAGCAATGGTGTCCTCCAGAATCAGTTTTCGAGCCATGGCGAGCAGGTCTTCGAGTTTGCCGAGACCAAGCCGGTCTCCTCTTATCTGGCGGCAGTGGTCGTCGGTGACTTCGAAGCCGAGCAGGCCGACTACGTGCGTGATGTGCCACTCAAGGTCTACGCGCCCAGCGGCAAAGGCAAACAGACTCACTTTGCCAAGGGCTTCACGAGCCGCGTCCTACCGTGGTTCGAGGAGTACTTCGATTTCCCCTTCCCGTTCGGCAAGTACGATCAGGTCGCGGTGCCGGGATTCGATGCGGGCGCGATGGAAAACATCGGCCTGGTGCTGTTCCGTCAGAACCTGCTGCTGATGGAGCCCGGCAGCGCTTCGTGGCGACAGGAAAAAGTCATCGCACTGGTGATCGCCCACGAGATGGCGCACATGTGGTTCGGCAACGTCGTGACCATGCGCTGGTGGGACGATCTGTGGCTAAACGAAGCGTTCGCCGAGTGGATGGCCCACAAAGCCTGCCACGCGATCAATCCGAGCTACGAGGTCTGGAACGACTTCATCGAGGATAAGAGCCGCGTCCTATTTGACGATGCGCTCCACAGCACTCACCCGATCTGGACGCCGGTCGAGACGCCGGATGAGGCGATCGAGATGTTTGACTCGATCACCTATCAAAAGGGCTGCGCGGTGATGCGGATGCTTGAAAACTTCCTTGGTGAAGATCCTTTCCGCGAAGGCCTGCGCAGCTACATGAAAGAGTTCCAGTACGGCAACGCGTGCGGGCCCGATCTGTGGCGCTCACTCGAAAAAGCCAGCTCGCTGCCGGTCCATACGCTGATGCACACCTGGGTGGCGCAGGCTGGCTATCCGGTGGTCGATATTGCGCTCGTCGAAGAAGCTGGAACCACGCTGGTTGAGCTACATCAGGAACGCTTCTTTTCCGACTCGCACAGCAAGCCCGGCGATCAGATTTGGAGCATCCCGATGACGGTGCGCTATGCCGATGACGAAGGCGTCAAGGCGCATCGCTTTATCTTCGACCGACGAGCAGAGCGGGTCGAACTGCCAAGCAAGGGGACGATTCGCTGGATCTACGGAAACCAAGACGAGATCGGCTTCTATCGTCAGCGGATCGCCGAAAAAACGCTGGCCAAGCTGCTGCCGCTCGCGACCTCGGTGTTGTCACCGGTCGAACAGGTCGGCCTGCTCGAAGATCAGTGGGCGCTGGTTCGCAATGGCAGTGTGTCGATCACCAGCTTTGTTGCGGTGCTGTCGGCCTGTTCTTCGACGCAGAACCACAACGTGCTGCGCGTCCTCGCCGAGCGCCTCGACGCCCTCGACCTGATCGTCAAAGACTCGGGCGACAAAGAGGCCCGACGCAAGCTACGTCAGCTAGCCGAACAGTGGTTCGCGCCACAACTTCAGTCCCTGGGCTTTGCCCCGCTCGCAGGTGAGCCACAAAACGATATCCAGCGTCGTGCGATCTGCATCGGCACGCTGGCTTCGATGGCGCGGGTGGCCTCCGTGATCAGCACCGCCGAGCAGTTTGCCGCAGCGGAGCAGGCCAATCCCCGTGCGGTCGATCCCAACTTGGCCGGATCGTTTGTAGCGATTGCCGCCAAATTCGGTGACGAGACCCGCTACGATCGCTGGGTCGAGACCTTTCAAGCGCGCAAGGCCGCCGACAAGACGCCGCAAGAAGTCGCCCGCTACCTACACACGCTCTCGCAATTCCGTTTGCCCACACTCACCGATCGCACCCTCAACCTGATTATTCAGGGGACGATTCCACAGGAAGCGGTGTCGGCGATCGTGTCGCAACTGCTGTCCTTCCGTCACTCGCAACAGGCGGCGTGGGAGTTCCTAAAGCAACACTGGTCGACCCTGCGTGAGCGATTCGGAGACATGGGAGTGTCTCGGGTGGTCGAAGCGCTTGGGCGGATGCGGGCCTCTCACCGGGAAGATGTGGTGCACTTCTTTGAACAGCACAAGCCTGCGGGGGCTGAGCGAGCGCTCCTGCGTGCTCTGGAGCGGATGGACCAGAGTGAGCAGGTCCGCCAGCGCGTCACCGGCGACTTGTTGACCTATCTCATCTCCCGATAGCGCGTGGCGCTTTACCGGCCCGGGCCGCGGTTAGATACTGAAATTGAATGGGGAGATCGACCAAAGGCCGTGGCTCACACAACCTCTCGCGGCCGAGCGGCCAGCCAGCGGATCATGCCGGTGCTGACCTTGCTGCCGCTCCTCCAAGCCTGCCACCTGCCTCGCCTCCGCCAGCCATCACAGTTCCAGTGGTAGCAACCGTTCCAGCAGCAAAACCGCGCAGCGGCTTGGCTGAGTTTGTTTCGGCCAACACCAACGTCGTTTCCAGCTTCGTGATCGGCATCGCCGGTCTGGCGGTCACCTCGACGTATCAGTGCAACCAGGGCGAGCTTCAGAAGAAGCAAGCGGAAGCGCAGATGAAAATTGCGCGAGAGCAGGCCGACAATAGCTGGCGGATCGAACGAGCCAAAATCTTGTCGGAAAACCTGAAGACGCTGACCGCTCGCGGCGGAGATACCGTCGAGCAGCGCTATGGCGTCCTTCTGTCTCTGCTGCGCGGAAGTATTTTGGAACCCGACGTCGCCGTTTCGTATGCGCTAGAGCTGGGTCGCGACAATCCCGAGTACATGCGCAGCGTGCTGACGAACATCGATCGGAAAGACGAGCAGTACTACCGGCGGCTCGAGGCCGCGTACGTTGTGACCTGTGAGCAGCGCTACGGTGTGTCGTCCCAGCTCGTCTCGCAGTGTAGTACCGACAAAATGTCCGAGCGGTCGGCAGCGCTGGCGCTGACCATGATGGACAACCTGGAAGACCCCAGCGCCCTGGACGATCCGGGTTCACCCGTCAACCTGATGGCCGACGAGCGAGCGGTCTATCCCAACCTGTTCCGTTTGGTCGGGCTGTTTTCACCGTTCCTGCACGATCTCTACGAGCGCCGCATCTGGGATCGCATCGACAAAGTGATGTCAAAAAATGCCGGCGCCCGGCTCGTGGCAACGCTGTCGTTGGCAGTGGCCAGTAACGAGCTTGCCACCGACACCGAAGCCGACAAGGCGCTACGGTCCCGCATCCAAGCGTATGTCGAAGGATATCTGGCCGGCACCGCCTGCGATTCGGAGTGCCGCGTGCGGGTGTTTGGCTTCGTCGTGTCGAACCTGGGCAAGAGCCGAGGCATCTTCGAAAAAGCGCTGCGGTCGACTTTTCGAAGCCCAAGACCAACGATCGAACCGCTGCTGGTGCGGCTGTCGACCCGGCTGCAGTACTGTCAGCACGATCCAGCGGACGGACCGCTGATGCGTGACAACGTGCTGATGCCAACGCTCATCGATGAGCTGAGTCAGCCCAAGCCGGATCCAACGAAGGTGGATGAGCTGATTGCGCTGATTGCGCTTCTACCGGAGCCGTCTCTACCGAACGAAAGCTGGACCAAACTGATGGAGCAGCTCGCGAAGCTGCCCGGTGGCCGCTATCCCAAGCTGCTCATCGACCGTCGGATCGAGGTGCAAAAGCAGCGGCGAACCAGCATTCCCCCCCTTGGGCCCGTACGGAGCCTGCAAGCCAACAAAAAGCGCCCCAACTTCTGCACAGGTTCAGACGAAGATCCGGCGACAGAAGAGGAAGAACAGTAACTTCGACAAAAGCGCTGTTTTCCGCTCTCTAAGCGCTGGATACTGTCCGATAACGTCGCGAATGGCGGTTTGGGTAAGCACTTTGACGCATCAAAGGCTCCGCCGTTCGCAAGGCACCATCATCGGGAGACAGGTATGCAGACTGACAGCGGGCTTCCACAGGACATCAAGGCACAGCTAGCGCCAATACCAGGGGCGACGGCCACGGGGGGAGCCTCCCCCAACGTGCGCATGGAATACCTCGGCAAGCCAACCGAGATCATTGGCAGCGGCATCCTCGCCATGCTGCTGCTCATCATCACCGCCGGTCTGGCGTATCCGTGGATCGTCGCCGGGGCGCAGCGCTACTTCTACTCACGCGTGCGTATCCATACGCCGAGTGGCGTCCTCACCCCCGAGTTTACCGGCACCGGCTTCCTGTGCTTCGTCGAGGTCTTTCTCTCGGCGATCCTGGTGGGCCTGACCTTCGGCATCTATGGCCCGTGGTACGTCGCCAACGTCATGCGCTACTTCATGAACAACAGCCAGGCGGTCGCCCCCGATGGCACCCGCTATCGTCTCGATTACACCGGCAAGGGCGGTGAGCTGTTTGTGCCGATGCTCATTAACGGACTACTCACCAGCATCACCTTCGGCATCTACTCGGCCTGGGCAGCATGTGACATGCGCAAGCGCTTCTACGACAAGACCCGCATCCTCAAGGGCGAACAGGAAATCGGCAAGCTCGACTTCGTCGGCACCGGTGGCGGTCTGGTCGGCACCTTCCTCCTCGGCGGCTTCCTGACCATGATCACCTTCGGCATCTACCTGCCGTGGTTCCAGGTCAACCTAGAAAAGTTCTTCATGAAGAACACCGGCGTCTACATCGGCAGCCGACGCTACCGGGGCGACTTTACCGGCGAGGGCGGAGAGCTGTTCGTCCTGATGCTTCAGGCGATCCTGGTGCCCCTCACCTTCGGCCTGTACCTGTTTTGGCTGATCACCAAGCAAAACCGCTTCTTCATCGAAAAGACGTCTTTTCAAGCTGAGTAGTGCCAGCCCGGCGACATCCCATCGCGTCGCCGCGATTTCTCTCCCGCCAGCGTCGAATCCTGCCAGTCGTCAAGTCCCGACCGCAAGCGCTTGTCTTTGTTTGCATGCAAGATGTATACCGCTAGTGATTAATCAAGCTAGTACCCGTGCCTCTCACGGTGTAGCCTGGTTTCAGAAGGTCGGAGGACGAAAGTCGCCATGTCCATGAAGATGGAACAGAGCATTCGACAGCAAATGTCGATGGTCATGACGCCCCAACTGCAGATGGCGATCAAGCTGCTGCAGATGGCGCGGACCGAGCTCGTCGAGCAAGTTCAAGAAGAACTAAAGGAGAACCCGCTTCTCGAGGACGCAGGCGATACCGATACTGAACACCTGCGCGATGAGCCGACGGACCATGAGGAATCGATCGGAGAGACGGAGCAGCCGATCGCACAACCGGTCGCCAAGGAAACGTCGGAAGCAGGCAAGGAAGTGCCGGTCGATGGCCAGCCTACAAATGAGGTCGATTGGACGACGTTCCTTGAGAATTCCGCCACAGCGCCGACGCTGCCCGCAATCGAGCGACCCGATGGCGAGGAGATGCCTTCGGCGGGACAGACGCTGCGCAGTAGCCGGTCCCTCGAAGATCACCTGATGGAACAACTGCGCTTGGCCCGTCCCTCGAAAGAGGAAGAGGTCGTCGCGCAATACATCATCGGAAGCCTGAACTCGGACGGTTACTTCACCGATCCACCGCTGGCCGAGGTCGCCGAGGAGTGTGAAGTCAGCCTCGAAATCGCCGAGCGGGCGCTCAAGCGAGTGCAGCGGTTCGATCCGTGGGGCTGTGGAGCGCGCAACCTGCAAGAGTGCCTGCTGGTGCAGGCCGAAATGCAGGGCATCGACGACGAAGTGCTCGTCAAGATGCTGACTGAGCATATGGCGGACCTAGAAAAGAAGAACTGGGACAAGATCGCCAAGAAGCTCAAGGTCGACGTCGAGGATGTGTACGAAGCGGCCAAGGACATTCAACGACTCGATCCTCGTCCGGGTCGTGAGTTTAGTACCGAGCAGCCGCAGTACATCACGCCCGATGTCTACATCCACAAGGTCGGCGACAAGTACTTCGTGGCGGTAAACGACGACGGCATGCCCAAGCTGCGCATCAGTCGCTACTACCTCGAGACGATGAAAGACAAGGACAAGGACAACAAGGCGGCCCGGGAATACGTGCAGGAGCGACTCCGCTCGGCGAAGTGGCTGATCGACAGCATCCAGCAGCGGCAGCGTACGATCATCAAGGTCACCGAGTCGATCCTCAAGTTTCAGCGCGACTTCTTTGAAAAGGGCGCTGGCTGTTTAAAACCGCTGATCCTGCGCGACGTCGCCAACGACATTGGGATGCACGAATCGACGATCAGCCGCGCCACCGCCAACAAGTACGTCCACACGCCGCAGGGCCTGTTTGAGCTGAAGTATTTCTTCAACATCGGCATCAACCGCGAGGGTGGGCAAGACGACATCGCATCGGAGTCCGTGAAGGGTTTCATCAAGACGTTGGTCGGCGGCGAAAACAGCAAGAACCCGTACTCGGATCAAAAGATTGTCGAGCTGCTGCGGCAAAGGCATCAGATCGAGATAGCCCGTCGCACAGTGGCCAAGTATCGGGAACAGCTCGGAATCTTGCCGTCGGGACAGCGCAAGCAGTCGTTTTAGCGCGAGCCACCAAATTGCGCTAAGAGTTGCGCAAAGAACTGTCTGGGCAGGTCAGCGTAACTTTTGTCGATTGACGACAAGTGCGGAACAGACGTAGAAGCGAGCGGCACAGGGGTGAATCCAATCATCGCTGGGCCCTGAAACGAGAGGAGGGGAGTGTCATGCAGGTTGCTTTTACTTTCCGAAACGTCGACCCAAGCGAGATCCTGAAGGACTACGCCCGCGAGAAGCTGGAGCGGATCAATAAGTACTTCCCCGATCCGATCAAAGCGCACATCGTCTTCGCTCAGCAGCGCGGGTACCTCTTCGGCGTCGATGTCTTGATCACGCTGCACAACGGCTTGGTCGTGAAGGGTGACGAAGCGACCGAAGACATGCACTCGTCCATCGATCTGGTGATGGCCAAGATCGAACGGCAACTCCGCCGCTTCAAGGACCGCATCCGCGATCACAAGCCGCAGCAAGGTCCGCATCGCCAGTTCCTCCACCGAGTCGTCTCGATGGAACCGGACACCAGCGTCGAACCGCCGATCACGCCAATCATCCCGGAAGCACCCAGTCAGCAGTCAGGACCGCGTGTCATTCGCGAACAGAAGTTCGTCGCTGTCCCAATGACCGTCGAAGAGGCTATTATGCGGATGAACCTTCAGCACGACCCGTTCTTGGTCTTTCACAACGTGCTGACCCACGACATCAACGTGGTGTATAGGCGTAACGATGATACCTATGGTCTGATCGAGACCTCTCAACAAGAGAAGTAGTCTCAAGGCAGCGATGGGCAAGGCGACAGGCAACAGATGAAGCTGGTTGATCTCATCAGGCCCGAGCTAGTGATCCCCGAGCTGAGTGG
>CALLYL010000646.1 GCA_937859535.1 uncultured Myxococcales bacterium | reverse complement strand
AGCTCGCGAGCTTCGTGGCTCGCGAGCTCGAACCGCCGCCGCCGCCGCTCCCCTACGCGGATCCGCATGCCGGCGGCGCCTGGGCTTGGCCGTCGACCGGGCCCTATCCGCACGCAATCTCGGCCAAGCAGTCTATCGTGTTCCTGCTCGGTGCGCATCGCTCCGGCACGACGCTGCTTCGCACCATGCTCACCGGCCATCCGGACCTCTTCGGACCGCCAGAGCTGTACCTCTTGCAGGTTGATTCGATGGGGGAGCTCCGGTCCCAGATCGCACGGCTCGGCAATCCCTTTTACCGCCTCGGCCTCGTCCAGACCTTCGCGCATCTACTGAACGTACCCGTGCATGAAGCCGAGGAGAAGGTCCGCCGTCTTGAAGAAGCCAATGTGCCGACCCACGCCGTCTATGCCGACATCACAAGGCTTGCCGGCGGCCGGCTGCTCGTCGACAAGACTCCATCCTATCTGGCCCATTCAGGGTGGCTCGAGCGCGCCGAGCAGATGTTCGCGCAGCCAAAATATCTGTATTTGGTACGCCATCCGTACGCCGTGATTGAATCCTGGACCCGTATGCGGGTCCGGCAGGTGCTGCGAAATCATTATGGGTTTTGGGATGATAATTCCTGGCTCTATGCTGAAAAAGGCTGGGCGATTTTTAATCAGAATGCGCTCGACTTCTTGCAGCGAATTCCCGCGGCGCGGCAGCACCTTGTATATTACGAGGATCTCGTCACAAGGCCGGTCGCCACCCAGCAGGCCATCTGCCAGTTTCTGGGCATTCCGTTCGACGAGGCGCTGCTCGATCCGTACCGCGGCGAGCGAATCCTCGACGGAGTGGGCGATGGCAACCTCACCAAGCGCCGCGGGGTCGATGCCGGGCTGGCGACCGCTTGGCAGGACAAGCGGCCTCCGCAAGAATTAAGCCCCTTTACCCGGCAGGTCGCAGCTCGGCTGCACTACGAGGGTTGACCGTTCTTATCGACAAGGAGCTGAACGTAACATGGATAGCCACGACTCTTCCGAATCCGCACAAGCAGCGTCGATCATCAGAGAATTCATCACCAAGGAGTTTCTTTATGGGCGTTCGGATGTCCGGCTGACCAGCGACTTCAGGCTTATCGATCAGGGGATTATCGATTCCATGGGAATCTTTCGGCTGATCACGTTCTTGGAGACGACCTTTGGCAAGAAGCTGGAGCTTGCTGAGATCGAGTACGAAAACTTCCAGACGATTTCAGCCATTGCCGCTCTGGTCACGAGGTCAGAGCAGTCATGAAACACCCGGAAACCTGGAGCGCCATTCGCGCTTTGATTGCGTTTCGCAGCGCAGCGCCTCGGCTAACAGCTGCGACAACGGATGCGCCACGGCCGCTCTCGTTTCCGCAAGAGCGGCTCTTTTTTCTGCAGGAACTACATCCCGACAGCACGGCGTTTCACCTGCCGCATCTTCTGCATCTTGAGGGGGAGCTCGATGTAGCGGCACTAGAATGTAGCCTGAACGCGCTGCGCGATCGCCACAGCATCCTACGGACGCTGTTTGCGGTTGATGAACAGGGGCAGCCCGTGCAAAAGGTGCAGGCCGCCAGCACGCTGTCCTTGTCAGTGACCGACGTGGCGAACCTGGCTGCTGAGCCGCAAGAAAAGGCGGTGGCGGACTTTATTGCATCAATCGCCCGGCAGCCGTTTCAGTTGCATAAAGAAACGGGAATGCGCGTAGGCCTGCTGCGTCTTCACGCGCGTGCTTATCAACTGCTGCTGGTTTTTCATCATATCGTTTATGACTTCTGGTCGCAGAGCGTGCTTTTGTCTGAGCTGCAAACGCTTTATGCCGCATTTTCCAGTGCAACAGAGCCCGCTTTGCCGAAGCTGTCGGTCGAGTACGGGGATTTTTCCCTGTGGCAGCGGGACTGGCTCGGCGCCCCCGCCACGCAGGCGCCGCTGCGTGCCTATTGGCAGAAGCAATTATCCGATCTCAGCTCGCTGCCCCTGCCCACCTCGGAGCGTACAAGTCGGCATCACGGCGGCTCGGCTGGGGCGCAGCGGTTTTCGCTGTCTCCGGTGACCACGGCGGCGCTCAAGGCGCTTGCCCAGCAGGAAAACGAGACGCTCTACACCACGCTGTGCGCGGCCTTCAAGGTGCTCGTTCACCGCTATACCGGAAAGACGGATATCGCGCTTTCCGGACTTATGGCGAATCGTGGCCGACCGGATCTTGATTCACTAATTGGCAACTTTGTCAACTTGCTGCCCCTGCGCACAGACCTTTCCGGCGACCCCACCTTCCGCGAGGTGATCGGCCGCGTGCGAAAGACCATGGCGGGGGCGATCCAGCATCAGGATGTGCCGACGCAGCTCCTTGACAGCCCGCTGCGGCTGACGCAGGTCGTATTCGCGTTCCGCAACACGCCCCAGCACCAGATCGTCCTGCCGGGACTTTCTACCAGGCTCGAGGTTCTGCCGAGCGAGCAGTCCGATTTCGATCTGTTCCTGGATCTCATCGAGCAGGCGAGCCCTGACGGTGTGGTGCTCAGTGGTCCCGTGACCTACAGCCGTGACTGCTTCGCACCTGAGACGGTGGCACAGCTCCTGTCTGACTTCACCGCGCTGCTTGATGAGGTTGTCTCCGAGCCAGACAAGCATCTTTCCGAGCTGCCGCACTTTGCGTGGCCTCAGTCCGCTGCACCGCTGCAAGAGGCTGCTCCGGAGCGTCCGCCGCAGGCCCCAGCCGGTCGCCGAAAGAGTCCCCGGTACGGCCGTCCGCAGACGGCGATGGAGCAGCGGCTCGCGGCGATTTGGCGGCGGGTCTTGGGCCTTGCAGAGGTTGATCTCCACTCCACCTTTTTTGAGCTCGGCGGCAGTTCACTCATGCTGTTGCGGCTGCATCAGCAACTGCAAGCGGCCGTGTCGCAACGTCTGTCACCGGTGGACCTGGTTCAGCATCCGACGATCCACGCGCTGGCCGAGCACCTTGAGCAGCAGGGCGCTGCGAGTTCGCATCACGGCTCGCCTCGCATGAGCGAGCGGACAGGCGCTTCCCCGCTCGAGGGAATTGCGATCGTGGGCATGGCCGGGCGCTTCCCCCAGGCACCGACGCTGGCGAAGTTCTGGCAGAACCTCTGCGCTGGCGTCGAGAGCATCCGTGAATTTACCGATGAGGAGCTCCGAGCGGCCGGCGTACCCGAGCACGTCTTTGCCGATCCTGGGTACGTGCGAACGGCACCGGTGCTGGACGATATCAAGTCGTTCGACGCGGCCTTCTTCGGCATCGCTCCAAGCGAAGCCAAGCTGATGGACCCGCAGCATCGGCTGCTCCTCGAGTGCGCCTGGGAAGCCTTCGAGGACGCTGGCATCGATCCGGAGGCATACGGCGGCCGGATTGGCGTCTATGCCGGCGCGAATTACAGCACATATCTTTTGAACAATTTACTGACCCAGCCGGATTTCATTTTGCAGATGGCCACCGGCGACAGCTTTCAGCTGGAGCTTGCCAGCGACAAAGACAATGCGGCGACTCGAATTTCCCACGCTCTCGATTTGAAGGGGCCGGGCCTGTGTGTCAGTACTGCGTGCGCCACGTCACTCGTGGCGCTTCATCTGGCCTGTCAGAGCCTGCGTCAAAGCGAGAGTGACATGGCGCTCGTCGGTGCGGCCAATGTCCTTGTGCCGCAAAACCGCGGGTACCTTTATCGCGAGGGGCGCATCTTTTCGACCGATGGTCACTGTCGCGCCTTTGATGCAAGAGCCAACGGCACCATGCTCGGCAGCGGGGCGGGAGTGGTCCTGCTCAAGCGCCTTTCCGACGCACTTTTGGACCATGATCCGATCTATGCGGTGATTCGCGGCACCGCCCTCAACAACGATGGCTCGGAGAAGATTGGCTATACGGCGCCCAGTGTCTCGGGCCAAGCCGCCGTCATCGCTGAGGCGCAGGCCCTTGCCGGCGTTGAGCCGGGCACGGTGGGCTACGTGGAAGCCCACGGCACCGCGACCAGCCTGGGCGATCCCGTCGAAGTGACTGCCCTTTCCCAGGCCTTCCGGGCGGGGACCGCGAAAAGGCAGTTTTGTGCGCTCGGCTCTGTGAAAACCAATATCGGTCATTTAAGCAAAGCTGCCGGCATGGCGGGCTTAATCAAAACAGCCTTGGCGCTAAAACATAAGCAGATTCCCCCGAGTCTGCATTTTTCTACGCCGAATCCGCAAATCGATTTTCAAGACAGTCCGTTTTTCGTCAATACCGAGCTGCGTCCCTGGGCGAATTTGGGGCCCCATCCGCGCCGCGCCGGCGTCAGCGCGTTTGGAACCGGAGGTACCAATGCTCACGCGGTCCTCGAGGAGGCACCGCCGCAGACGCCCTCGGGCGAGGCCCTTCCGTTTCAGCTCTTGCCCCTGAGCGGAAGGAGCGCGGCCGCAGTGGAGACAATGGCTCAGAACCTGGCAGCCCATCTGCGGGCCGACCTGACCCCTGACGATGATCCGCGCTTACTCGCTGATGTAGCCTACACCCTGCAAACCGGCCGACGGCACTTCGAAGTGCGACGCGCAGTCATCTGCCAAAGTCGAGCCCATGCCATTGCGCAGCTTTCGGCACCTACCGCATTCCCAGCCGCGGAGCCGCCCAACGACCGACCGGCCAAGATCGCTTTTCTGTTTACCGGACAAGGCTCGCAGCGGGCCGAGATGGGCAAGCAGCTTTATGAAACTGAGCCCAGGTTTCGACAGGTCTTGGATCGCTGCAGCGAGATTCTGCAGCCCGCCTTGGGCCTGTCGCTAAGCGGCCTGCTCTACCGGGAGGACACGGCCAAAGCCGACCGACTGCTCGATGAGGCGACCTACGCGCAGCCGGCGCTGTTCGCGATCGAATATGCGCTTGCCGAGTTGTGGCTCTCATGGGGCGTCGAGCCGGACGTTGTCATCGGCCACAGCATGGGCGAATACGCCGCCGCGTGCGTGGCCGGAGTCTTCAGCCTGGAAGACGGATTGAAGCTGATCGCGACGCGTGGCCGCCTGATGCAGACGAGCGCGCAGGCCGGCCAGATGATGGCCGTTCTCGGCAGTGAGGAAGTCGTCCGGCGGATCCTGGAGCCCTTCGCGGCCCGGGTATCGCTCGCCGCGATCAATACTGTCGAAAGCTTGGTGATTTCGGGGCATCGCGAGGCGGTCCTGCAAGCGGCTGAGGCGCTGCGCATGGCGGGCGTCAAGACCAAGGAACTCAAGATCTTCGTCGCCTCGCACTCTCCTCTCATGGAGCCAATCCTGGGCGAGTTTGCCGAGACGCTGCGCAGCATCAAGAAGAGTCCTCCTCGGCTCCAGGTGGTTTCCAACGTGACCGGTGCGACCGTTGGCGAAGCGCTCCTGACCGTCGACTACTGGCTGTGCCACATGCGCGAGCCGGTGCGCTTTGCCGATGGGATGGCGACGCTGGAGAAGCTCGGCGTGGACGTCTTTCTGGAGATGGGGCCCGCCCCGACTCTGCTCGGCCTGGGCCAGGACTGTCTGCCGGCGGACGAAGCCCGCTTGTGGCTGCCGAGCCTTCAGCCGAGTAAACCGGACTGGGAGCAGCTCCTCACGAGCCTCGGCGCCCTGTACGTAAGAGGTGTGCCGATCGACTGGCATGGCGTCTCTGCCAGCGAGCAGCGACGGCGGGTGCGCTTGCCAACTTATCCCTATTCGCGCAAGGTTTGCTGGGTCGAGCCGGGCTCTGGAGCGCCTGCCGAAAGGCCGCCCAATGATGGGCAGGGCACGGCGCCGTACCATCCGCTCTTGGGGCAGCGCTTGCGCTCGGCCATCCGGCGAAAAGAGCTTACGTTCGAAGCACAGCTGAGCGCCCGCTCGCCCGACTTCCTGGCCGATTACGGGATGGCCGAAGCCGTCCTCTTGCCATCGAGCGCCTACCTAGAGATCTCGCTCGCTGCGGCGCGGCAGGCGAGCGGTGGCGCGGACGCGCTCGTCCTGGAAGACGTCGTCTTTGCCCAGGCGCTGATCTTGCCGGAGGACGGCGCCAAGATCCTGCAGTGCATCCTCAGCCCGCTGGCCGCTGACGCCGCGCAGCATCAATTTCAGATATTCAGCCTGACCGGTGAGGAATGGACGCTGCACGCCCAGGGGCTTGTGCATCCTGCGCAGGCGACAGACGCCGATTCCGCAGTCGATCGCGAGGCGCTTGCCGCAGCCTGTCCGCAGACGGTTCCCGTCTCCGCTCACTACGAACGGCTCCTGGCCCAGGGCCTCGTGTACGGCGAGTCGTATCGGCTGCTGCAAGAGCTTTGGCAGGGGCCGGGCGCGGCGCTTGGCCGGATCCACTGCCCCGAGCGGTTCTTGGGGCCCGCCTACACGCTGCATCCGGTGGTGATCGAGGCCTGCATGCAGATCCTCGGCGCGGCGCTGCCATCGGGAGAGACAGGCTACCGGTATCGCGTGGCCGGACTGGATCGACTTTTCCTTCACCGTCGTCCTGCCCCGACTACCGGCACGCTTTTTGGATCGGCGACCACCGGCGCGGCGGTGGGCAATGATACCTTGCAAGCGGATCTAGCCCTGTTTGACAAAGACGGGCTGCTCGCGCGGATCTCGGGGCTTTCGCTGCAGCGGGTCCTGTATCAGCCGCTGGCGTCGGCGCATGGTCGAGCCACAACGGCGCGTCCGGACTCCGCTCTGTTTCTGCACCAACTTGCGGCCACGCCTGAGAGCGCGCGACGGGCGCTTCTTGCCACACATGTGCGCACACAGATCGCCGCGGTGCTAGGTCTAGACGAGCCAGAACAAATCGGCCAGCGGCTCGGGCTGTTCGATTTGGGGCTTGACTCCATGCTTGCCGTGGAGCTGCGCAATCGACTGCAGAAAAGCCTCGGGCGGAAGTTCCGAACCACCCTTCTTTTTGACTATCCAACGCTCGAAGCCCTGACCGGCCACATCGCCGAAGCGCTGCTCCCGGGGCTTTGTGAGGCGGAACCGCACAGGAACCAAGACGCCCTGGCTCCCGCACAAGCCTCGTCGGATGCGCAGCGTCTGTCGCAGGTTCGTAGCGAGGTTGAGCGCTTGACCGAGGCAGAAGTCGAGGCCTCGCTGGCGGCGGAGCTTGCAGCGCTGGAGGCATTGCTGTCGTGAGTCAATCAACGGAAACTCTCACTCCATCCCAGCGGATGCTGCTGGCCCTGAAAGAGGCCCGCGCCAAGCTGGATGCGTCCGAGCGCACCCAAAAAGAGCCGATTGCCATCATTGGAATGGGCTGTCACTTTCCTGGCGGTGCTGACACGCCGGATGCGTATTGGCGGCGGCTGCGCGAAGGGTTCGATGCGATCACTCCCGTGCCCCCCGACCGCTGGCGATGGGAAGATTATTACGATCCGGATCCCGTTGCGCGCGGGAAGATGTATCTGCGCTCTGCAGGCTTTATCGACCAGGATTTGAAGAGCTTCGATGCGGGCTTTTTTCATATCTCGCCGCCCGAGGCGGCGGCGATGGATCCGCAGCAACGACTACTCCTTGAAGTAAGCTGGGAGGCGCTCGAAAACGCCAACCAGACCCCGGCTGATCTGTTCGGCACCCCGGCGGGCGTCTTTGTCGGCATCAGCTCGTTCGATCAGGCGGCGCGGCTCTTCGGCCCGAGTAGCCTTGGCAGCATCGATGTCTTTAGCGGCAACGGCGCGGCGTTTTCAGTCGCTGCCGGACGGATTTCGTACTGGCTTGGCCTTACCGGACCGAGCCTGTGCGTGGATACGGCCTGCTCATCGTCACTGGTGGCCTTGCACCTCGCGTGTCAGAGCCTGCGCCAGAGGGAGTGCTCGCTGGCCTTGGCCGGCGGGGTGAATATCCTGCTCTCGCCAGGTCTCGGCATCACCTTCTGCAAAGCGCGCATGATCGCCCCCGACGGCCGCTGCAAGACGTTCGATGCGGCGGCCAACGGCTTTGTTCGCGGCGAAGGCTGCGGCATGCTGGTGCTAAAACGGCTCTCCGACGCGCTCGCGGCGGGGGACCGGATCCTGTCCCTTGTTCGCGGCTCGGCGGTAAACCATGACGGTGCAAGCGGCGGCCTCACCGTTCCAAGCGGTCCGTCCCAGCAGGCGGTCATTCGGCGCGCCCTCACCGGTATCCCGCCCGAGCAGGTCGGGTACGTCGAGGCGCACGGCACCGGCACTTCGCTCGGCGATCCCATCGAAGTGGGTGCGCTCGGGACGGTGTTTCAAGAGCGAGCCCAGCCTCTCTTCATCGGCTCGGTGAAGACCAACATCGGGCACCTCGAGGCTGCGGCTGGCGTCGCCGGCGTGATGAAGACCGTGCTCGCGATGCAGCACGGGGAGATCCCGCGTCATCTGCACTTTCAAACGCCGAATTCCCATATTCCATGGGATGAGCTGCCGGTGAACGTGGTGACGCAGCTGACTCCGTGGCCCGCGAGCGCGCCGTTTGCCGGCGTGAGTTCGTTCGGCGTGAGTGGCACCAACGCCCACGTGGTGCTGGAGCCCGCGCCCCCGCGCAATCCTTCCCAGAGCGCAGGGGCGGCGGCTCCCGACGCTGGGCCTGATCGCCCGCTGCACCTGTTGCCGCTCAGCGCCAAGAGCGGGGAAGCGCTCGGTGCACTTGCCAAGCGGTACGTCGACTTTCTGCGTGCCGAGTCTGGGCCGGCCCTGGCCGACATCTGCTACACCGCGAGCGTCAAGCGCGGCCACTTCGATCATCGACTGTGCGTTGTTGGCGGCTCGAAAGCCGAGGTCGCAGACAGGCTGGCGGACTTTTGCGAAGGCAGAGCCGCCGAGGTGCAGATCGGGCAGAGCAAGGCATCGACGAAGATCGCCTTTTTGTTCACAGGCCAGGGCGCGCAACACGTCGGGATGGGGCGTACGCTTTACGAGACGCAACCCGCTTTTGCCGCGACGCTGGATCGCTGCGACGAGATCTTGCGGCCGCTTCTTGGCGCTTCGATTCTGTCGGTGCTGTATCCCGAGCGTGCGGAAGGTGCAGCCGAAGACACATCGCCCGCCCAGATCGATCAGACGGCATTTACGCAGCCGGCGCTCTTCGCGCTCGAATACGCGCTCGCCGAGTTATTGCTGTCGTGGGGGCTCGTTCCGGACGTCGTCATCGGCCACAGCGTTGGCGAATACGTCGCCGCCTGCGTGGCTGGCGTATTCACTCTGGAAGAGGGACTCAACATGATCGCGGCGCGCGGGCGCTTGATGCAGGCCCTGCCCGCAGGCGGAGTCATGCTCGCGGTGCAGGCCAGCGAGGCTCATGTGAAAAAGGTGCTGGCGGAGTCCTCCCGCGCAACGAGCGGCATGAGCCCGGTCGAGATCGCCGCCGTGAACGCTCCGAAGAGCGTGGTGATTGCGGGCCTCCGCGAGGCCGTGCAAGCTGTGGCGGCGACGCTGGCAGCCGAGGGAATAAAGACCCGCCCTCTGGCTGTCTCGCATGCCTTTCATTCAGCGCTCATGGATCCGATGCTCGATGCGTTCGAGCAAGCGGTGAGCGGGATTGCGTATCGACAGCCCAAGATCAAGCTCGTCTCCAACGTCACCGGGAAGGTCATCGATGCCGAAGTGACCTCGGCGCGTTATTGGCGCGACCACGTCCGCAAGCCGGTGCGCTTTGCCGACGGCATGGCCACGCTGAACGAGCTCGGCGTCCAGGCGTTCATCGAGATCGGACCGCAGCCGACGTTGATTGCCCTGGGCCAGATGTGTCTGCCCGGCGCGACGAGTGCGGCATGGCTGCCGAGCTTGCGCAACCAGCCAGGAGACTGGAAGCAGCTTCTGGAGAGCGTAGCGGCCCTTTACGTGCGCGGCGCGGCGATCGACTGGGCCGGATTCGAGAAGGAATATCGGGCCCTGCGCCAGGCGGTCGTGCTGCCCAATTATCCATTCCAGCGCAAGCGCCACTGGGTCGATGTTCCTGATGGGCGGGCTCTCTCCGCGGCTGCTTTTTCGACGCAGAGTGCCACCGAGCCGCGACATCCGTTTTTCAAACGACAGCTTCACTCGCCCGCGCTTTCGGCAGGCGATAAGTGCTTCGAAAACGAAGTCTCGCTGGCGCGCGTGCCGTACATCGCCGAGCATGAGTTTTTCGACTCGATCATCCTGCCCGGCGTGACCTATCTGGAGATGGTCTATAAGGCCGCCCGATCCTTTTTGCCGGGGCCGCTTCCCGTCATAAAGAACTTCGTCATCCAGCAGGCGCTGCTGTTGCCGAAGGACTCGTCGGGCACGACGCTGCAGCTCGTCTGTAAGCCACAGCCCGATGCCGGATACCAGTGGCAGCTCTACTCGGCGAGCGCCGACGATCCGACGTCTTTCACCTTGCACGCGACGGGTGAGATCATAAGCGGTGAGCCGCCGCCGCTCTTGCCGCAAGTTACGTTGTCAGCGGTGCAGGCGCGCTGTGCCGAAGAGGACGTGCGCGGCATCTATCAGGCGCTTGCGCAGACGGGCATGAACGCCGGCCCGACGTTCGAAAACATCGTGCACTTGCGTGTGGGCAAGGGCGAAGCGCTCGGACAAGTTCGGCTGCCCGAGCAG
Organism: uncultured Myxococcales bacterium; assembly: GCA_937859535.1. Taxonomy (GTDB): domain Bacteria; phylum Myxococcota_A; class Polyangia; order Palsa-1104; family JAEUJZ01; genus JAEUKA01. The sequence goes on along the minus strand of CALLYL010000646.1, from coordinate 3,336 downwards.
TTGGTCAAAGAGAGCAGCGAATACACCTTCCTCCACTTCATGCTGCTCGACGCCTGCTTGCAGGTGGTCCAGACCCTCATGCCGCGCGACTGCGCCCATCTGCCGCTAGGCATCGACGAGCTCCATGTCTACCAGCCGAACCAAACGCACACGACGCTCTTTAGCTATGTCAAGTATCGCAGCGGCCAGCGCGAGACGGGCAGCTATCGGGTGGATATCCAGCTTCTCGACGAAACCGGGCAGCTGGTCGCCGCGCTTGTGGGCGTGCGCTTCCAGCAGGCTACGAAAAAAAGCATCCGTGGAGCCAGCCGACCACAAGACTTGCTCTATGAGCTTGGCTGGCAAGCTGCGCCGCTGCCGGACACCGTGCCCACGGCAGAAAGCTCGGGCAGGTGGCTGATCCTCGCCGACGCGCAAGGCACCGGTGTGGCGCTGGCCGAGCAGCTTGGGCAGCGAGGAGAAACCTGCGAGCTTTTGGTGCGTCCCGCGGGCGCAGCCGCCTGGAACATCGACCCGCAGCGCACGTACCGGGGCATCGTCTACCTGCGCGCCCTCGATACCTACCAAGAGGGCGCTCTCGACGGAAACGCCGCGGTTCCGCGCATTGCCGAGGAGCTGTGCGTGGAGGTGCTGGAGCTCCTGCAGACCATCATCCAAATGCCCGCTCCGCCGCGGCTGTGGCTCGTCACGCGGCAGGCCGTCTCGGTAGCCGGCGATCGGCCCGTGCAGGTGCAGCAAGCCCCGCTCTTTGGACTCGGCCGCACCATTGGGACCGAGCATCCGGAGCTAAAGTGCACCTGCATCGACCTGGCCGCGGAGACGCAGGTCGAGTCCCTTGCGGCTGCGCTCCAGTTTGCGGACGACGAGTCGCAGGTGCTGCTTCGTGGGGGCGAGCGCCTTGTCGGTCGGCTCGTGCCGTATCGCACGGTGCTGCCCGCGTCCGGTGGCAAGCCGCGGCTCGATCCAGCGGGTAGCTACCTCATCACTGGTGGTCTTGGGGGACTCGGGCTCAAGGTGGCGGCGTGGCTCGCGGCGCAGGGAGCGCGCCATCTGGTGCTCTGCGGACGGCGCGGCGTCACGAGCTCCACCACTGAAAAAACGCTCGCCGAGCTTGCCGAAGCCGGGGTCACGGTGCAGGTGGTGCAGGCCGATGTCTCGCAGGCAGCGGAGGTCGAGGAGCTGATTGCGGCTTGCCAGGCGCGCGCGCCCCTGCGGGGTGTCATCCACGCCGCGGGGCTCGTGGCGGATGGCATCTTGCGGCACCAAAGCCGCGCCCGCTTCGCCGCCGTCATGGCCCCCAAGGTGGCGGGCGGCTGGCATCTTCACCGCGCGACGCGCGAGCTACCCCTGGATTTTTTCATCGCGTTCTCGTCGATTGCGGCGCTCTTCGGTCTGCCCGGACAAGGCAACTATGCCGCCGCCAACGCGTTTCTCGACGGGCTTGCGCACCACCGGCGAGCGAACGGTCTGCCGGCGCTCAGCATTGACTGGGGGGCGTGGAGCGAGGTCGGGATGGCGGCCGAATCCGCCCGAACGAGCCGCATCCTCGAAGGCCTCAATCCCGAGGACGGCGTACAGCTGCTCGGCATCTTGATGGCGCAAAACTTGGCGCAGGTGGCCGCGCTGCAGATCTCCTGGTCACAGTTCGGGCAACAGTTTCCCGTTGCTACCGACATCCCGCTGTTCTCCCAGGTGCTGCGTCGGCACAGACTGCAGAAATACGGCGCTGAGCCTTCGCCGGCAAAGCCGACTGGCCAAGAGATTCGCCGGAGTTTGTCCGCCGCTCCTGCCGCCGAGCGTCCGGCCCTTCTAAAAGAGCAGATCCAGGACGAAATCGAGCAGGTCTTGGGGATGCGCCTCGATGAGGATGACTTGTTTGCGGAGGCGGGCATCGATTCGCTGACATCGATCCAGCTCTCGAACCGCCTGGCGGCCAAGCTGGATCTGGCTTTGCCGGCTACCTTGCTATTTGACTACGCGACGCTCGGGCAACTGACAGAGCACCTGCTGCAGCGAATCACGGGAACCGACACCAAAACACACGGTAAGGGGGTCGCCCCGGAAGTCGTCGCCAAGACCGAGCAAGGCTGGCTGCCGCTTTCTTATGTTCAGCAGCAGTTCATATTGCCGGAGTCCTCCGCTGCTCCGGCGCTCGTGAATGTCTGCTCGGTCTATGCACTCCAGGGGTCGCTAGATGCGGCGGCGCTCAAGCGGGCCTGCCAGGCGCTGCTTCTGCGCTACGACTCACTGCGACTTACCGTCGCCAAGTCGGATGGGGTGTGGATGCAGCGCGTGCGCGACGACGCAAACATCTCGCTCGAAATCATCGATGCCAAAGGGTGGTCGCGCGCCGAGCTGACCGGGCACGTGCAGACCGTCTGGCAGCGGCCCTTCGATCTTCTCCAGGATCTGCCGGTTCGCGCCTATCTATTCCGCCACGCGAGCGACAGCCACACGCTGGCGCTGACCTACCATCACATCGTCACCGATGGCTGGTCGCACCGCCTGGTCAGTGAAGAGCTGCCCCTTCTGTATGAAGCCGCAGCGCGTGGTGTCCCGGCCGCGTTGCCTGAGCTTCCCTGGTCCTACGTCGACCACCTGCAGTGGGAAGCCGCGATGCTAGCCGGGAAAGAGGGCGAGCGTCTTTGGCAGTACTTTCGGTCGCAGCTTCCTGGCCAGTTGCCCGTGCTCGACTTGCCGACCGACCGACCGTTCCCGCCCCGGATGAGCCATCGTGGTCGCGACTATGTATGCAAGCTCGGATCGAATCTCGACTGGCTGAAAGAGGTCTGCCGCAGCCAAGGCGTGACGCCCTATGCGGTCATCCTGGCCGCGCTTCAGCTACTCCTTCACGGCTACTCCGGGCAGTCCGACATGGTCGTCGGCTGCGAGGCGCAAAATCGCATCCGACCCGAGCACAGCCGCCTCGTTGGGAGCCTCGCCGACCACAGCGTCTCGCGCTCGGTCGTGGCGAGCCCGATGATGTTTCCGCACTACCTGCAAGAAGTGCGCAGCTCGCTCCTTGGCATCTTCGCCCACCAGGGCTATCCGCGCTTGCTGCTCGCCGAGCGTCTGGGGGAAAAGCCTGTGCTCGGGGCGGACTACGCGAGAAAGCCGCTCGTGCAAGTGGTGTTGAACTACCTCGGCAAGTGGGGGGAGAGCGATGTGTCGGCGGACGCGAGCACAGAAGAGGCCCGCATCCTGCCCGGCGCGGTGCGGTGGCAGCACCTCGAGCTTGAGTGGCCGCATCTTGGCTGCTGGGAAGATTACTTCACATTGGTGGTGGCCGAGATTCCCGGCGATGGACTCATGGGCTTTGCCGCCTACAACACCGAT
>CALLYL010000645.1 GCA_937859535.1 uncultured Myxococcales bacterium | reverse complement strand
TCGGCGGCGCTGGCGTTCCTCAAGCTTCGTTTTGATGAAAACCTGTTTGCGCTGGGGAACTCCGATCGCATCGAAGAAGGAGACGGCTACACACTGTATCCGCAGACCAATCGCTTCGAGGTGCTGTGGGACCGCAATTCCAAGGTAGCCGCTGCGACCAAGCAAGCCGCGATTCGTCCACCGATTGAGCCGGTGATCACCACTGCCAATGCCTCGGTGGTGTCGACGCTGGAAGGTCGGCGGATCGTGCGGGTGCTGTATGCCCTGCAATTTGAAGGTGCCCGCACCATCGACTTTGCGATTCCGGCCCAGCAGACGCTCGACAAGGTGTTTGTAAACGGGGCCAGTGTTCCGTTCAAAAGGACGGGGGGCACGGTCTCTTTGCCAGTGACGCCCGCCCGGGCCGGTGATGAGTCGGCGCGGGTGGAACTGGTCCTGTCCGAACAGCAAGGTGGCTATGCCCTGTCGGGGCGACTCGATTACACCTTCCCGGCAGCCTCTTGGAACGTCAACGACCTCTATGTGACGCTCAGCTTGCCGCAGGTGTTCAACTACCAGTGGGAAGGTGGCAGCCTGGGCACCGTGGACTCTGGGGCCGAAGCAGAGTTTACGCAGCGCATCCCAACCCCTGGTAAGAGCATCCATCTGCACCAGCAGCTCCTGTCGAGCGCGGCCACGGTGCGGATTGCGTACACGGTCGATCTAACCGGCAGCTACTACCGGGCGGGTGCGGACAAATCAACAAGCCTTGAGCCAAGAGCCGTGCGCTCGGAGTAAGGTAGCCCCATGAGCCGAGTCTTGGTGGTCGATGACGATGGCCACATCCGCGATGTGATGCGCTTTACGCTCCAGCAGGGCGGCTTCCAGGTCGTCGAGGCCAAGGACGGGGCCGAGGCTTTCGCCAAGTTCGAGGCGGGTGGCATTGACCTGATCGTGCTCGACATCGTGATGCCAGAGTCTGATGGACTAGAAGTCTGTCGTCGTGTTCGCAGTAAGAGTCGGCTCCCGATCATCTTTGTATCGAGTCGTGATGAGGAGCTGGATCGGGTGCTCGGTCTGGAGCTGGGGGCCGATGACTATCTGGTCAAGCCGTTTAGTCCTCGCGAGCTGCTGGCTCGGGTCAAAGCGGTGCTGAGGAGGCTGACCCCGGAGCCCATTTCTGCGGATAAGCCTCCCATTCAGCGGCGAGGCGCGCTGGAGATGGATCTGCACCGGCATCGTTGCACCTGGCTTGCCAACGAAGTCGTGCTGACGGTCACCGAGTTTGCGCTGCTCCTGTCGCTGTTGGCGGCCCCTGGGCGGGTTTTTTCGCGCAGCGAGCTGGTCGACCGGGCCTATGGACACGGTCATGTCATCACCGAGCGCACGGTCGACAGCCACATTCGACGGATTCGCCAGAAGCTCGGTGCACTCGGTGCCGATCCGATCGAGACGGTCTACGGACTCGGCTACCGGCTCAAGGAGGATCTGTGAAGGTGAGAGGTCGCGGCCTGGGCATCCACCTGTTGCTCCTCGGGGCGAATGCGTTTGTGCTGCTTGTGCCGCTGTTGGCAGTGCTCGGGCTGCGCATCTATGAAAACCATCTGGTGCGGCAGACCGAGCGGCAGCTCATTGCACAGTCGATTGCGGTGGGCGAGATGTGGCGGGAGCTGTGGCTCATCGAGCGCGGCATCGATCCACAGTTCGGTTCTCCCCCCTTCCGTCAGCCGGGCAAGGAAACGGAGCCGTTTATCCCGATTGAGCCGGTGAGCAATCTACAGCGCGGTCCGCTGCCCCCGCAGACCGATCCGCTGCGGGTCGCACCAGAAGTGGATACGCCGGAGCTGCGGGCGGGCAAGCGGCTTGAGCCCATGCTTCAGCGCATGCAGGTCTACAACCTGAGCGCGGTGCGGGTACTCGATGCGCAGGGCTGTGTGGTGGCGACCACGCGGGGGGAAGGGGGTCTGTGCATGGACAACCTTCCGGAAGTCGCCGGGGCGCTGTTCGGTCGCTATTCCGCTGTGGTACGCGAGCGAATCAGTGATGAACCGCTGCCGCCCCTGTCCGAGGTGCGGAGTCGTGGAGCGGTGCGACTGTTTACAGCGCTGCCGATCTTTTCGGAAGGAAAGGTGGTGGCGGTGATTCGTGGGTCGCGCACCAGCCTCGATGCCCGGACCTCGCTGTGGCACAACCGGCGGGGACTCCTGTTGGCCCTGTCAGCGACTCTGCTGGCCGCCTTTTTGGTGAGCTTTGTGTCCGCTGCCCTGATCGTGCGTCCCCTGCGGGCGATTACCAGGGCCGCGCAGACCATCGCCCAGGGTGGCTCGGCACCCCCGCTTCCGGGCAGCGCATGGGCACCGAGCGAGATCCGGAGCCTGGGGACTGCTCTCGAAGTCATGACCCGCAAGTTGCGTGAGCGCGCCGACTATAGTGCCGAGCTAGCGGCCAACGTCAGTCATGAGCTCAAGACTCCCATCACCGCGATTCGGGGGGCAGCAGAGCTTTTGCGCGATCAGTGGGAAGGGATGACGGATGAGCAGCGGCGTCAGTTTGCCGATAACATTGATGCCGATGCGGCACGCATGCAGCGTCTGGTCCTTCGCCTGCTACAGCTTGCCCAGATCGAGAACGCGCCTGAACCAACCGAGAGCGTGGCGACCGCAGACTTCTTTTCGGCGCTGGCCAGTCGCTATCCGAGCGCCAAGTTCGAACTGCACAGCCCCCCGCCGAGGCTCTTGATCAGCGTGGAACACCTGCGCTCTGCGGTGGTGAACCTGGTGGAAAACGCGCTGCGCCACGGCGAAGGCAAACCGGTCACGGTCCGGGTGTCTGCGGACCGCGATCGACTCCGGATCGAAGTGACGGATCAGGGGTCAGGAATCAGTCCCGCCAACCAAGCGCGGCTATTTCAGCGGTTCTTTACCACCAGCCGTGATAGCGGTGGCACGGGTTTGGGCCTGGCCATCGTGCGGGCAGTCGCTGAGCGCAGCGGTGGCGAAGTAAGCTACACCACCAGCCCCAGCGGCACGACCTTTACGCTGCTGCTTTCGTCCCGTGGCTGATTCGAACCGGCAAGTTCACAATGTCGCGGAAGACCGGGTTTGTGCCGTACTCGGGCTCTCCGGCAAGCTCGATGTGCGGATAGCGGGCCAGGAACAGTTGCAGGGCGATGTCGGCCTCCATGCGGGCGAGGGAGGCACCGATGCAAAAGTGGGGTCCGAACCCAAACCATGGGCTCGAGTTGGTGCGGCGACGGACATCAAACACGTCGGCATCGGGCACAAACTCTGGATCGCGGAAGCCAGAGAGCATGTTGAGGAATACCGGCTGGCCGCGATGGATCTGCACTCCTTCGTAGACGAAGCTCTCGCTGGCGAAGCGTGGCAGTCCGGCACCGCGGCCAAACGAGTTGTAGCGGAGCGTCTCATCAAAGCTCTGCTTGGCCATCTGGGGATCACTGCGCACGATGGCGAGCTGCTCGGGGTGCCGCAGTAGCTCCATCAGCGTATAGGTGGTGAGGTGGACGGTGGTGTCCGAGCCTCCGGTCAGCAGGGCGGCGACCAGCGAGACCAACTCACCATCGCTGAGGCGTTCGTCATTGTCGCAGGCGGCGATAAGCTGGCTGAGCAAATCACCGGGAATCGGCTGGGCCCGTCGTTCAGCGATACACTGCGTCACCAGCGCCAGCCCACGGGAGATCGCAGGCATATACGATGCGAACACCTCCGGGGGAAGACCCGGAATCACTGTGTTTATCAAGGCGTCAGCCATGTCCAAAAACACCGACTCCTGACCGGCTGGGATGTTGAGGATCGCCGAGATGATGCGCACCGGATACTTCAGGGCCATATCGTGGAAGAAGTTGATGACTCCTTGCTGCGGCAGCGAGTCGACCAGCGCCCGGATGACCTGGGTTACTCGCTCCCGATGATCCTCAATGGCACGCGGCCCGAACAGCGGATTGACCAGCCTACGGATGCGGGCATGGGCCGCTGCACTGACCACAAACAGATCGTTTTCACGGATCTTGACGAAGTCGGGGAAGGCCGCCCGCAGCTCGGGAGGAAACCCTGCTCCGAGGGTCGGATCGTTGATGAGGCGCGGCTCCCGATACAGCGCCATGATGTCGCGGTAGCGGAAGAAGATGTGACCCTTGGCGGGCTCGAAGTAGTAGATGGGCTGTTCTTCGCGAAATCGCTTCAGCGTTGGAAATGGATCGCGGACAAACGCTGGATCATAGGGATTGAATGCTAAGGGGGCGAGTGGGGTCTCTTGCATAGCCGGACAGCATAGCCCAGGCGCGGAAATCTTTATCTACGATGGCTAAGCTGGCGAAACGACTGTGTGGTTCGGATAGGCATCTGCCAGAGGCCGGTTTTCGCTCGGTCGCAGGCACTGGCCGCCTAGGTCAGTGGCGGAGAAGCTTGCGGGTTGCGCAGGTGCCCCCGAGTAGGGCCAGTAGAGCGGTGACGCCGAACAAATAGGACCACGGTGAACGACGAGGTGGCATGGGCTCTGGCCGGCGCTGATAACGGAGGGTGACGGAGCGGTCGGAGAGCAGCGAACGAGGTGGGCCGAACTGTCGAAACAGCATCGCCACCGGCGGAGGTGCGGTGGTGGGTGCCGTGTTGGTGTCGCCCTTGAAGTTGCCGCTGGTCGTCGAAAGTACCGTGACCTCGGGACTGTCTTCGATACGCAGCTCGACTTCTCCTACCGGGGGCAGATCGGCGCGGTCATCGACGACAACCTGATGGGCTTGGCGGTCGTCCAGGAGGGCGGCTTCGGCAGACAGCTCCAGGGCAAAGGGGGCCGGGTTCGGCTGGGTCGTTGGCCGCTTGAGCTGGAGCGGCTGCATAGTCCAGGTGAGTGGCAGTGGCTTTCCATCCAGTCGAAGACCGACGTCCTTCTCAATGGTCCGGCGTAGCTGTTCGGCGAGTGACTTCAGCTCCGCTGCGGAGAGGTTGCCATCCCGGTCGAGATCGGCGGTGCGCTGGAGCTGCTCCGCTGGGACTTCCCCCACCATCAGGGAGTAGTCGAAGAGCAGCTTGTTTGGGAGTAGGACCAACCGTCCGTAACGATTCACTGTAGACAAGGCAAACTGCGGATGAGCATGCACAGTTCCCGCAGACAGCAGGAGGACAAAGGCGATGGGCCAGCTACAGCGCATCCTGGGCACGTATCATGATTCAGTTGTCCTCGGCGTGATACTAGCGAAAGGTGAGCCAGAAAACCGCCTGTCCAGGGTGTGGCCTCTTCGAACAACTACTGGGGACGACCCTGCGCGATCCACGACTCGACGAGCTGAATTTGCTCGGCAGAGAGCGGTGGCAGACCGAGTGGCATCCCGCGCAGCCCTGGGGCCTGTTCACCGGCCAGTTCCTTGTGTCGCGCCAGCAGTACGGCGAGCAGCCGTGGCGTCCCATTGGGTAGTGGCGCAAACACGCTGCGCCGGTTGCCCTGATCATCGAGGACTCCTGATGCAACGTCGGCATACGTGGTCACGCTGAAACCACGTCCCTTGAAGCCGAAGCCGCCCGTGTTGCCGGGCCCGCCATCCCCTTTGGCGTAGGCTGCGGTCGAGTGACAGTGCCAGCAGGTCCGCCGAAAGACGCGCTCGTTGACTTCGTCAAACGATACTCGTCGCGACAAGATGGGGAGCCGTGCTGGAGGAACTGGGGCTGGCTGCGGTGTTAGCGGGGTGGTCAAGATGTAGGCCGCCAGATCCTGGGCTTGGGACTCGCTCAGTGGAAACTGCGGCATCTGGGTATCGGGCTTGACCTGGCTCGGCGTCCGTAGCCAAGGGATAAGCGCCGCCGGTTGGAATCGCTCGCGGGTGTAGCGGAGGTCGGGGGCGAGGGCAATCGCAGTCCGAAGTTGGTTTTGCGAGACCGATGGACCTGCGGTGGTGTTGCGAAGGGGAGGCACCCCGGTGAACTGATGGCAGGCTCCGCAGCCGAGGTGGTCAAGGAGCAGTCTGCCCGAGGTTGGATTGCCAGGTGCAGGGGGCGTGCCTTGGGCCTCGCGGGGGACGAGTGCCGTGGCAATCTGCTGCGCCTGTCTTGGTGTCAGCCCCAGCCGAGGCATCAGCGCAGGGAGTCCTGGCCGGAGATCGTGGGGGCGGAGCAGGAAAGACTCGATCCACTGTCGCCGTAGTCGGCTGGCCGCAGCCGTGAGAGACGGTACGGCATTGAGGCTGACCAGATGGCTTTGCCAGGTCTTGAGCGTGTCCGGTGCGATGGAGAAGGTACCTTGCAGAATCTCCTCGTGACAGTGGACGCAGTGCTGCTCTTGCGAGACGCCGGGCAGACCGGTGCCTTCGTGGCATCGGTTGCATTGAAACTGCGCCATGAGCTGGAGACCCGCTGCTGCTTCGGGGCTTTGCGCCCAGACCGGGGTTTGGGGGTAAAGCAGAGCGACTCCCATCCCGATCAAGGAAGCCCACAGCAGCGTGATGGTGCGTGATCGGGGCATCGGTGCCTGTCAAGCGCTAGCGGAGTGCGGGCTATCGCCAATCGGGGAGGTCGCTGGGATCTTTGGTTCGCGGAGCTGTGGGCGGTGGCGGAAGGGGGGCATCGCTACAGAGGCTGGGTTGCTTGGCCATCGCTTTACACCGCTCGAGGGCGGCGGTGGCTCCCTCGGCATTTCCCGCCTGTCTTCGCAGCCTGGCGAGCGTTGCAAAGCCTTCGGCGTCGACGATCAGGTCTTCCTTGGCCAGCGGCTCGATGAGCTTCACGGCCTCTTTGGTTCCCTTGGCGTTGTGACTGAGTGCCTCTGCCAAGCGGACCTTGAGCCACGGGCTTTTCGGGGAGTCCTTGAGCTGCTGCCTGAGCACCGTGATCGCATCGTCTATGTCGGCCTGGCCACCGGCGCGAAAGCGTGCCACGGCAAATAACTGTTCGAGTCGGGCACGCAGCCCTTGATGGGATAGCTCGTAGCCTTCGGGTGACCCCAGCTTGTCTGCCAGCATGGACAGTGCCTGTTTGGCGTCGCCGTCCGCGAGAGCCTTTTCCGCCGCATTGGCTAGCTGGACGGCTTGCTTGCGATGGAGTTCGACCCCATTGAGGCAGGCGAGAGCAGGCGAAGAAGTGGTCCACACCGCGATCAGTGCAATGCTTCCGGCTGCTTGTGAAAGCGCCGGATGGACTCGGCCACGTACCCAGATGAGTAGCTCCCTCATGCAGGTTCACAATAGCACGGCAGGAGCCGGGCCGGAGGTGTCTACGACGGAATGGGCTTGCGTCTTGGCCGTGCTTTGACAAACGATGCGCGGTCATGAGTCGGCCTTCCGAGGAAGCTGCTTCGTCGATTCCCACCCCGCGCCTTTGGCAGACGGTCTTCGCTGAGCCGCTCCTACACTTTGCGCTGCTTGGGGGCCTGCTCTATGGCGCGTACCTAGGGATGCGCCGGCCACCGCCTCTGCAAATTGTGGTGCCTGCGGAACTTCAGGAGGCTCGTCGGGCAGAGCTGCTTCGCAGGAATGGTCGACCGCCTGGTGAAGCCGAGATGGCAGCGGCGCTCGGCGACTATGTAGATGCCGAGATTCTGTTTCGTGAAGCCAACCGACGGCGGCTCGGTGAGGGCGACATCATCATTCGGCGGCGCTTGATCCAGAAGATGGAGTATTTGGCCGAAGCGCTGCTGCCGCGCCATCCCCCAACCGATGGTGAGCTGTCCGCTCTGCTGACGGCTCATCCCGAGCGCTACGCGCTTCCCGAGAGGATCTCCCTGCGGCAGATATTCATTGGCAGGGAGCGCCATCCGCTTGATGCAGAGACTGTGGCCCAGCGGCTATGGAGCGAGCTTTCCCATGGCCAACCACCGATTGCGGGCCCTGTCGCGATGGCTCTTGGGGATCCGCATCCGCTCGGCGCACTCCTTCCCCTCCACAGCGAAGCCGAGCTGACGCAGCTTTTTTCCGCGCAGCTAGCCAAGGAATCCTTTCAGTTGCAGCAAGGACAGTGGTCGCGGCCGCTGCCCTCTGCGCATGGACTACACCTGGTTCAGTTGATGGGACGGCAGGCGGGACAGCTTCCTTCTTTGTCGCAGCTTCGCGAGCGCTTGCGGCTCGATTACGACGAACAGCACAGGCCGGAGCGGCGTCGCCAAGCACTTGATTCGTTACGCTCGCGCTACCAAATTGTGATGGAACCGGAGCCCAAGCGATGAAGCTGTGGCTTGGGATACTTTTGCTGCTCCTGGCACCTCTTTCGGTGGCCTCTGCGCATAGCTTCGAGCCCACGGTGATTACGCTGCGTGAGGAGCAGTCAGGTCGGTTTCGAGTCGAACGGATCTTGCCGCCGAGCGTTCCGAGCAGCGAGTCGATGATTCCGCAGTTCCCATCGCACTGCCAGTTGCGTGCAGAACCGACTGAGGCAGCCGACGTGCTGGTCCACGTACTCGACTGTGGGGCACTGGGTCTTCGCGGACAGCAACTGGCGGTCACTGGTCCAGCGATCGCGGAAGCCCTTGTGACGATTCACTTTCTTGATGGCGATTCCCTGAGCGCTCTACTGCATCAGGCACCGCTGCAGATTCCCAACCAGCGTCAGTCGCCGCAACTTCCTACGCGGCACACCATACAGAGATTCCTACAGCTTGGGTTTCGGCACATCCTATCGGGGGCGGACCACTTGCTGCTGCTGTTGGGGCTGCTACTGCTGGCAGGCTCAGTGCGCGGGCTGCTCCTGACCGTGACGGCTTTTACCGTGGGACACAGTCTGACGCTGGCCCTTTCGACCCTGGAGCTTGTGCATCCGCCTTCGGTTCTGATCGAAGCGCTGATCGCGCTGAGTGTGGTGTTTTTGGCGAGAGAGATCTTGCGACCCCCGACCTGGTTGGCGCGTTATCGGGCAGCGCTGTTGGCGGTGTGCTTTGGGCTACTGCACGGACTGGGTTTTGCGTCGGCCCTGCGTGAGGTGGGTCTGCCGCAAGAACAACTGCCGCTGTCGCTGCTGTCGTTTAACTGTGGAGTCGAGCTGGGGCAACTCCTGTTTGTGCTGGCGCTGCTCTTGCCGGTGCGAACCCTGCGTCGTTTGCAACTTGCACCACTGCTGGGATATGCACTGGGTTCGGTGGCGATGACCTGGACGATCGAGCGGTGTCTGCTGCTGTTTAGGAGTGCTTAAGGAATGCCCACACAACGCTGTCTGCATGCGCTCGTTCCCATGGTGGGATTGGCTTTGGCCGCCTGTGCGGAACCAGAGCCAGAGCCCGAAGTGGTGTACGTCGAGTCACGCGATCCTTGTGCGGCCCATAGTCCGCTGCGCAGCGCCTTCTTCGGCGACCTGCATGTTCACACCAGCCTGTCTTTTGATGCGTATGCGTTTGACGTGCGGGTGACTCCCGAGCAGGCGTATCGCTTTGCCCGGGGTGAGGAGATCGCGCTACCACCGCTCGATGTGATGGGGCAGGGGACGCGCAAGGTGCGGCTCAGTAGACCGCTCGACTTTGCGGCGGTGACCGACCACTCCGAGTTCCTGGGAGAGGTGCAAGCGTGCATTACTCCGAGTGCGCAGGGGTATTCCTCAATGACTTGTCAGCGCTATCGTCAAGGCGGCAGCATGGCCATTACCAACCTGGGCTTCAAGCTGGCGATTGACGACAAGCAGCGCTTTGAAGACGTCTGTCCGCCCGATGGCAGTGGTTGTGGCGAGCTACTGTCTGCGACTTGGACTCGTCTTCAAACAGCGGCGCGGTCGGCCTACGACAAGAGTTCAAGCTGCGGGTTCACAAGCTTTGTCGCGTACGAGTATTCAGGGGCACCGGGTCTATCGACGATGCATCGCAACGTGATCTTCCGCAATGACCGGGTGCCGCTGCCGGTGACGCACTATGAGGAGCCGACGCCGCTGGGTCTGTGGCAGGCGCTGGATGGGGCGTGTCGACAGGCCCGCACCGGCTGTGATGTGCTGGCGATTCCGCACAACTCGAACGAAAGCAACGGCAAGATGTTTCGCATCGAGTACCCCGAAGGTGCGAGTGTAGAGGATCAGCGCAAGCTGGCCGAGCTACGGAGGAGCTTCGAGCCCCTGTTCGAGATTTATCAGCACAAGGGAGACTCGGAGTGCAAAAATGGACTGTCCGGTGTGCTAGGTGCCCCCGATGAGCAGTGCGGCTTTGAAAAGACGCTGCGCAAGTCGGTCCCAGACTGTGGCGAAGGCACTGGCACGGGCGGAACTGCGCGTACCGGCTGTCAGTCGCGGCGCGACTTTGTGCGCTATGCGCTGATCGACGGCCTGCGCGAGCAGCAGCGGATAGGGGTCAATCCGATCGCGCTGGGTTTGATTGCCAGTACCGATACCCACAATGGCAGTCCCGGCTACGTCGAGGAGTCGAGCTTCCTCGGACATCGCGGGCTTGATGATGACACCCCGGAAAAACAGCTCGGGCCGGGCGGAATCACCATTGGCGGAATGGAGTTTTCCCCTGGTGGCCTGGTCGGAGTGTGGGCGGAAGAGAACTCTCGCCCGTCTTTGTTTGATGCGATGAAGCGGCGGGAGACGTTTGGCACCAGTGGCCCCCGGATCACCGTGCGTTTCTTCGGCGGATTCGACCTGCCAGACAGCCTCTGTAGCGACCCCAACCTGGTGGAGAAGGGCTATCAAAAGGGAGTCCCGATGGGCGGAACGCTATCCTTGGGCAGTGGCAGTGTGCCCCGCTTTGTGGTGCAGGCGCTGCGCGATCCGGGAGATGGCAAACGACCCGGTACCCCACTGCAAGTGGTGCAGATCGTGAAGGGAACCTTGGTGGCAGGGGTCGCCCAGATCAAGGTGTTCGACGTTGCTGGCAATCGGACAAATGGTGCGGCTGTGGATGTCTCGACCTGCGCGCTCCAAGGTAGCGGCTCGGACAGTCTGTGTGGAACCTGGACCGATCCAGAGTTTGACAAGACCCAGCCCGCTTTTTACTACGTGAGGGTTCTCGAAAACCCAAGCTGTCGTTGGAATACCTATCTGTGTAACTCGCTCCCCGTGGCGTCTCGTCCCGCACCGTGCAGCGACCCAGAGCTTCCGAAGACGATCCAGGAGCGAGCGTGGGCGTCTCCGATCTATTACGTTCCCGGTTAGCGTTTAGCTGGCGCGCATTCCTGGTGCTTCTCGTCCAGTGGTGCTGACGTATTCGTTATAGCTGCCGTTGTAGACGTGTGGTCCAGCGGCGGTTAGCTCAAGGACTCGGGTCGCCACCGAGCGCAAAAAGGCGCGATCATGCGACACAAACAAGAGCGTGCCTTGATAAGAGCTGAGCGCCTTCATCAGTGCACGCTTGGTGGCGATGTCCAGGTGGTTGGTCGGTTCATCAAGCACCAGCAGGTTCGGTGCGTCGAACAGGAGCTTGGCCAGCACCAGCCGCGCCCGCTCACCACCGGACAGCACCCGGACCGGCTTTTCGACATCATCGCCCTGGAATCCGAACGCTCCTGCCAAGTTGCGGAGGACTCCCAACCCAGTGGTTGGAGCGTGGGCTTGCAGCTCTCCAATTACGGTGGAAGTAGCATCTAGCTGCTCCATTTGATGCTGAGCGAAGTAGCCCATAGTGACCGATGCACCGACGGTCACTTCGCCGCTATCAGGAGTCAGAACCCCGGCCACCATCTTGAGCAGAGTGGTCTTGCCGGCACCGTTTTCACCCATCACCGCCCAGCGCTCACCACGCCGGACCAGCAGACTGAGTCCACCGTGAACGACCCGATCGCCGTAGGCTTTGCGAAGACCACTGACCTTCACGACATCATCGCCAGCCCGGGCGGGCTTTTTGAACTCGAACTCCCGCTCAATCAGTCGCCGTGGCGGCTCAATGCGATCGATTTTGTCGAGCTTCTTGACGCGACTCTGGACCTGCGACGCCTTGGCCGCCTGGGCGCGGAACCGTTCGATGAAGCGAATCTCTTTGGCGAGCATCGATTGCTGCCGCTCGTACTCTGCTTCTCGCCGCACCGCTTCTTGGGCGCGCATCTGTTCGTAGAAGTCGTAGTTGCCGGTGTAGCTGCGAACTTGACCGCCATCGATTTCGATGATCTTTTTGACGACACGATTCATGACGTCGCGATCATGGCTGGTCATCACCACAGAGCCGGGATAGGACCGCAGGAACTCTTCCAGCCACAAAATGGACTCGATATCGAGATAGTTGGTGGGTTCATCGAGCAGCAGTACGTCCGGCTTGAGCAGCAGGATCTTGGCGAGCGCCACGCGCATCTTCCAACCACCGGACAGATTCCCGACATCGCCGGCAATCTGCTCGGCGGAGACACCGAGTCCGGCCAAGATGGTGTGGGCACGGGCCTCGACGTCGTAGCCACCAAGCTCCATATAGCGAGCTTGGACTTCCCCATAACGGGCCACGACCGCGTCGAGATCATCGCAGCCGACAGCCATCTTGTCTTCTAGTTCCTTCATCTCTTCGCCGAGCGTGGCCACCTCACCAGCGCCCGAGACGGTCTCGGCCAGTACGCTCCGTCCACGCAGTGAAGAGATGTCCTGATTGAAGTAGCCCAAGGTCAGCTTACGCGGCCGCTCTACGCTCCCTTCATCCGGAGTTTCTTCTCCCATGATCAAACGAAAGATGGTGGTCTTGCCGGCACCGTTTGGACCGACCAGACCCACTCGTTCTCCGGGGTTGATCTGAAAAGAGGCATCCACAAAGAGGATTTGGCCTCCGTACTGCTTGGTGACGTTGGTAAGGGCAATCATTCGGCGCGGCATGATGCCAGCGCTGCGGCGTCTGTGTGGATCTTTTTCGATGGTCGGGTGGGCCGGGCGACCTCCGACGAACGCATGCTCTAGCGCTGGGCGCGCATGGACGAATGCATGCTAGCGCTGGGCGCGCATATAGGACGCGAGTCGCTCGATGGCGGCCTGGCAATGCGGAAAGAACGGGGCCAGGACGTGCCAGTTGTGGATCATGTCCGGGGCTTGCTCTAGCTCGACTGAAACGCCTTGGGATCGTGCGCGATCGGCGAGCTTGATGATCTGGTCATAGAGCAGCTCGGCGGTGCCGACCTGAATCATCAGCGGTGGGAGTCCTGTCAAATCTGCGTACAGGGGTGAGGCGAGCGGATCTTTGGGATCCTGTCCTTTTTGCAAGTAGTAGCTTGCCCACACCGGCGGAGCACTGGGGTCCATCCAGTCGTAGGGGGCGTTGCGCTGCATGGAGCCACCTGTGTCCATGAGATCGACCCATGGACACAGGAGGAGTCCGGCCTTGGGCAGAGGGAGTCCTAGGTCACGGAGCCGCAGCATGGTCGCCAGCGTCAGTCCGCCTCCCGCAGAGTCGCCACCGATAAAGAGCTGATCGGAGGGGATTCCAGACTCCAGGAGTCCACGATACGCCGACACGGCATCATCGAGTGCTGCTGGGAACTTGTGCTCTGGGGCCAAGCGGTAGTTCACGGCCAGAGTCTGTCCGCCGTGCGCCAGGGTCAGCCGGGCGATGAGTCCGGCGTGAGTGTGGGTAGACCCGATGCAGTACCCACCGCCATGTAGATAGAGCAAGGTCGGTCCACCGGGTCGTGGTGTGCCGCGAGGGCGGAACCACTCGCTGCTGACGTACGCGACGCTGGTGGGCTGGCTGACGACTGCGTCCATGGCGGGATCGATGGCGGCGGTCTTTTCCCAGCTCGCACGGGTGGACTCGAGCGGACGAACGCTCAGCCGCTTGGCATTTTGGCGAAGCGACTCGACCATCCACTCAAATGCAAAAGACCAGCCCGGGCGTTTGGCACCAGTGGCGATTCGTTGGCGGGCGGTGATGGAAAGCGCACGAAGGAAGGGAGCAACCAGTTCCGAAGAGGGAAGCCGCATCATCGGCGTATCTTCCCATAACAGGCAGAGGTCTTCTAGGGGCCCCCGATGGGACTAGATGCCGCGCTGGGCTGTGGCCTTGGCGACGCGCTGGATGGCGACGACAAAGGCCGCAGTCCGCAGGTCGATGTGGTGGCTTTGGGCGGTGCTGTACAGATCGGCGAAGGCCCGGCGCATGATGCGCTCCAGCTCGCTGCGGACTCGCGTCTCTTCCCAGTAGAACTGCTGGATGTTCTGCACCCACTCAAAGTAGCTGACGGTGACACCACCGGCGTTGGCGTAGATGTCAGGCAAAATCACCACACCGCGTGCATGCAAGATGTCGTCCGCTTCAGGAGTGGTCGGTCCGTTGGCTCCTTCCACGATGACCTTACACTTGAGCCGGCCCGCGTTTTCTGCGGTGATGATGCCACCGAGCGCGGCCGGTACCAGCACATCGCATTCTTGGTACAGAATGTCATCTCGCGAAATGCTTGGGGCACCGGTCCAGCCCGCGAGGATTTTGCGATCCTTCACCCAGGCCAGCGCCGCCGGAATATTAATCCCTTCAGGGTCATAATATGAGGCGGTGTGATCCCCAATCGCGACCACCTTCCCGCCGCGTTCATGGAACAGTCGGGCCGAGTGGCTGCCGACGTTGCCGAAGCCCTGCACGACGAAGGTCGCATCCGAGATCTTCTTGTCCTGGGTTCGCAGGTATTCCTCGGTCGCGATCATGACGCCACGTCCGGTGGCTTCATCACGACCGAGCGAACCGAACATGTCGACGGGCTTTCCGGTGACGACACCGGGATGGAAGCCGTGGAACTTGTTGTATTCGTCCATAAACCACGCCATCACCTGGGCGTTGGTGTTGACGTCGGGAGCAGGAATATCAACGTTGTCGCCGATGACGAGGTGAATTCCCTGCACAAAGCGCCGGGTCAGCCGCTCTAGTTCCCCGCTGGAGAGCTGGGCGGGATCGACACAGATTCCGCCTTTGGCACCACCGAACGGAATTCCCACCACTGCGGTCTTCCAGGTCATCAGTGAAGCGAGCGCACGTACCTCATCGATATCTACGTCAGGGCTGTAGCGGAGTCCGCCTTTGAAGGGTCCGCGAGCGTTGTCATGTTGAACGCGGTAGCCGACGAAGGTGCGGATTTTCCCGTCATCCATTCGGATGCTGCACTCGACGCGCAGCTCACGAAAGGGAGTCATCAGTTGTTCAGCCGTTTCGGGGCTGAGGGCAAGGACTTGGGCCGCCTTGGCGAAGTAACGATTTACGTTGGAAAATGCGTTGGACATACACAGCTCCTCAGTAGGGGCAAAACAGTGACGCTTACGGGGTCTGTCTCCTCTAACAGTCGCAGGGGAATGACCCCAAAGAGGAGGCCATCTTACTACGGCAAGGAGTGAGCGGCTGAGAATTCCGCGACGACGCAGTGCGTCGGAGAATGCGACGCGGCAATTCCCTTGCGCGACCAAGAGCTGGCGAAAGCCGATGGTGTCATGACGCTTCCGGACCAAGTCTGCGTCAACGACAGCCTGCGCCAGCAACGCACGGAGTCTGGGGTTAGCCACCTGTGGAATTGGTCGGACAGGATGCGAGGATTTCTTGGGCTCGGCCGTTCTGTGGGTGGAGCTGAAGGACTTGCGAAAGGAGTGCGCGGGCTTCGTTGCACAGCGATAGCTTGGCGGCGCGGTCTGCCTCGGCGAGCAGTCCGTCTAGGAATGGCACGAGCACGGCCTGGAGTCGCGTCGTCGCTTGGACACGTTGAGGGGATGCTGCGGAGATTTCCTCGGCCAGTGCCGCTGCCGCCGCATAGTTGCGTCGTGAGATGGCCTGCTCGATCATCTCGAGGCGGAAGCGATCGAGTTGCTCTTCTTCGGCTCGCTTGCGCCGAGCCATCAGTTGCGGATCTCCGGGACTGCCGCGCAGCGCTTCATCACATAGGATGATCGCTGTCGCCGAGTCGTGGACGAGCAGCGCCTGATCGATCTCGGCAAGCTGGCCAGAGGGTGTGTTGGATTTCAGCAGCAGGAGTGGGGCCTTGTGGACAGCCCCTCGGTTCGACGACTGAACGGTCAAGCGAGCCAGGAGCTGCGATCCCAGGCTCCCGATCGCCGCGCCACCGAGTGCCACGGCGACCACCAGGATGCCGGTTCGCAGCCATGAGCGATCTTTGGCGCTGACCGTCTCGATCCGCATGGTGCCGCTGGTACGGGTCGGCTTGCGCGGGCTGCGGCTCTCTGCCATGGCTGGTTAGCGTATCACGTTATGCTTTGCATTTGTCGTCGCCCGGCAAGAACCGGTCACGGATGGTTTTTGTTGACGAATGCCGGTCCGGCGCAGTAATCCTCAGACTGTCTCGCGGGAGTAACTCAGTGGTAGAGTGTTAGCTTCCCAAGCTGAAAGTCGCGGGTTCAAATCCCGTCTCCCGCTCCAGAGCCACCGGTTCGATTTGAACGCGGTGGCTTTTTTGTGTCCGCAGCTTGTGGGCTCGTGACCGGGGGATGTTACTGGACTTCGTGTGCGCCCACGTCAGCCGCTGGGCCTTGGGGTCGGGAGGTTCCGTCGAAATCGTACGACACCGGGCTCTGCTGCACCTTGTCGACACAGCAGTCGCGGTTTTTCGGGCTGTCTTTGATGAGGTGTAGGTCGATGCTGGCGGTATCCCCGGCAGGCTGGACAAAGTCCACGGCCGTTTTGTAGATCGATCCAGAGATGACCTTGTCGTTGGTGACGACGTTGCTAAGCATGCACCCGGTGAGCTGCTGATCGAGGCTGATGTTGCCACCGCTGGCGCGGAGCAAGTTATCAAAGACGATCGAGTGCTCAACGACAAGCGGGCTGGCACCACAGTCGATTCCGGGCGTGGCGGAGCCGGTCTGGGTGCCATTGCCGTAGACCGTTAGGAACCGCATCGTGCCGCTGCTGCTCCCACCAAACGCGATGCCGACGATGGTGTTGTTCCAGATCATCAAATTGCTGAGTGAGTAGGTCGAGCCACTGATCAGTAGGCCACTCGCCTTGTTCGCAAAGAGCTGGCTGGAATCGACCGAGAGGGTGCAGCCGTTGGCGAAAATACCGTCGGTACCGCTGTCGTGGATGCGAACACCGCTTACGGACAGCTCCGCGCCCATCTCGCAGCTAACGCCCGCCTTACCGCTGCCGCCTTGCAGTTCTAGGTTGCGTATCGAGACGGAGAGCTTGCTGGTGCCACCAATCACGGCGATGGCGCTTTCACCGCTTGCGCCTTCGATTCGCGTGTCCGTTGGCTTGCTCCCTCCGCCAGCGATCGTCAAGCTGGTCAGCGTGTCGGTTCCAGTGAGCTTGAGGGCAGCATAGGCTTTGCTCGACGGAGCGACGCTGATGCGGGTCTTGCCGCCGCTGGTGACCGCGGTGAGCGCGTCTTGCAACGTGCAGAACGCATCGTCGACGCTGCCTCGATGGTCGCTGCCGGTACAACTGCCGTTCTTATTATCGACGTACAGCACTTCGGACACCGGCGCGCAGCTTCCGTCCGCGCTGCACAGCTTACTTTGGCAGTCGAGCGAAGTGCGGCAGGAAGTGCAGGCATTGCTCCGGCAGGTGGGCTTGCGCAGGTCACGGCTGGCACAGTCGCTGTTGGTGATACAGGCGACACAGCTTCCCTGCGGACCACAGCGCGGCGTCGACGGGCGGCCGTTCTTACAGGCCGTGTCATCGGCACCCATCGTGCAAGCTCGGCACGACAGGGTGGCCGCATCGCAGATTGGGGAGCTGTCGAGCAGGCAGTTGGCCACGGTTCGACAGCTCCCGCTGCTGTCGGTGGTGCTGGTACACGCGGTCAGCCAGGCAACGGGAAACAGTACCAAGGCCAAGCCGCGCAGCGTCCGGTTCGAGTCGTGAAGACTGCTCATCATGGGTTCGGGTTCCTCACAGGTTGATCTCAAGGCCAGCGCTTCCGTGTGGGATGCCGAGTGTGTATTGACCTGCCGCCGTCGGGATTGCCAGGCCATGCTGCACCTTTTGACAGGCCGGGCTGGTCACGTCGTAGCCGTCCTGACGACACTCTTCGGCCAGCTCGGGGCGGAAGCTCTGTCCGGCGTTCGGCGAGAACACCATCCAGGTTGCTCCAACGCTGAGCAGCAAAGAGAGACGCTTGTGCAAGGCCGCACGCATGGATAGCGAGAAGTCGATCTTGTGACCGTCGAGGTTGGCCGGTGACACCGTGCCCGCATCGATGCGTGGGGTCTCGTAGAGCAGCTCTTCACCCAAGGTAACCTGCTGAAAGTACTGTCTTAATCCCAATGTTACCGCGAACGCAGGGATGGCCGATAGCGGTCGTGTGTACAAGCTTGGCTCCAGCAGCCAGCGCTCGACTTGAAACTCCTGATCGGGATGACCGGGAATCGTAAGTCGCAGCCAGCTTGTGAGCTCCAGAGCGCGCGGGCGACGGCTATTGGCGGATTTTTCGACGGCAGGCGCAATTGGAAAGCGCAGCCGCCCACCAAGGTAGACGACATGTGGATAAGAGTAGGTCAAGCGTGCCGCACCGCAGCGAGGCGTCGAGTCCTGCACGGTGATCTGGGCTCCGACCTGCGTTCCCGAACAGCCCGTGCCGTCGTTCCAGCGCAGCTCGGACGGTTGTCCTTCGAGCGCGACGATGTCGCCTTGGTTGGTAAACAGCGGGCTCGTGTACGACAGCCCAATCCATAGACGATCACTCAGCGCTTCGATGATCGCTCCGGCAGAAAAGCCATAGCCGAGAGCGCCCACGTTCACTTGGATAGCGCTGCGGTTGGACCACTGCTCGCACGGTCCGCCGCCACAGCCGATCGTGTCACGGTGCGCAGTGTCGCCATCTCGCAGGAACTGCGAATCGTTGTGGGTGTAGCCGAAGTTAAAGCCGCCCCCGAGGAGAAACCAGTTCTTGAGCTTGAGTCCAACGGCGATCGTACCCCACAGACTGTAGCTGTGATCGTAGACCGAGTGATAGCGCGTCGAGAGTGTATCGAGAGACTGATTGTCGGTCCGATAATCAGTGAAGTCCATCACTGGTGTCGAGAACGCCAAACCGAGAGTCACTGAATCGCTGCGTAGATCCCAGGCCAGCGCCGCCATCGTCTGCGGGTTTGCCCAACGAATCGTCGCTGGTGCTGCCATTCCACCGCCGCCGCCCTGTTGCGAATAGCCGATCGGCAGCGCTGAAGTTCGCTGGTATTGCCCAAGGAAACCAGAAACCCCGCCTTGGACGAGAACCTCACTACCCGAGAGGACGCGGATGGATGCCGGATTGTAAGACAGAGAGGACAAATGCCCATCGGCCGGTCCTGCGAGGACGAAGTCAGCGGGCCGCAGCGCCAGGTATGGATAGGCAACCGCCGTCGCTGGCTGCCAAACACCCAGCGCAACACCGAATGCCATCACAGCCCGACGCAGCATCACCGAGACATGGTAGTTTTTGCGAGGTTGCGCAGCAAGCGTCTCGACCAGCGGTCGCAGGGGGTTTGTTCGGCCTGACATGCCTGGATTGAGCGGCCTCCACTGAGGCTGGTATGCGGAAATGCGTGGTCGTGAATTTTTTTGTTGCCAGCGCAATTCGTTGTGATAGCTTCCCAATTGCCCCGCCGTTCAGCCGAAGCGTTCGCCCCCCCAAGCGTTAGGCTGCCCG
>CALLYL010000644.1 GCA_937859535.1 uncultured Myxococcales bacterium | reverse complement strand
CGCTTCAAGCGCGGCCAGCTTTTGGTCTTCCTCCTTCTTTACCTCCGCTTGTTCCTTCTGATACGCCGCCATTTGGGATTCTCCCGTTTGGGACGTGTGATAGTAGAACCAGTAGCCGATGGAGAAGATCACGGTTGCGTACAGAGTGACCAACCACCAGCGCGGCAGCGGATTGTCAAACTCACGGATGCCGTCGTAGTCGTGACCCGTATCCACATTTTCGCCCGCAGCCGAGGTCACATTTCCGGGGGCACTGGCATTGTCTAGGGCGCTCATGGCTTACACTCCTCCGACTCTTCTGCAAGCGGTAGCTGCGCCACCTGGTCGAACTCGGCCCGGCGCTGTGATCGATAGGTCGCGATCACGACGGTTAGGAAGGTTCCCACAAAAGCGAGCATGGCCAAGATTGGAAGCAGCAGGACTCCCTTTTGGATGAAGAACTCTTGGTACATGGGCGACTCCTTACTTCGTGCTCGCAGCAATCGGAACGGGGCCTCTTCCGAGTCGCTGTAGGTAGGCGATCATCGCGACCATCTGGCTGTCCCAATCCAGATTGATTCCTTGGTTCCGCAGATCCGCAGCGATGGCCTTGGCCTGCGTCTCTAGCTCGCCGTTGCTGGCGCTGATCTCTTGGCCGCTATAGGGAACTCCCAGCGTCTTCATCGCGTTCATCTTGACCGCAGTGTCACCCAGATCGAGCTTGCTCCTCGACAAGAAGGCGTACGATGGCATGTTCGATCCCTGCGAGGTAGAGCGGGGGTCCATCATGTGCTGATAGTGCCACAGGTTGCCATACTTCCCACCGACGCGGTGGAGGTCCGGTCCGGTGCGCTTGCTACCCCACTGGAACGGGTGATCGTAGATGAACTCTCCGGCTGTGCTGGGATCCCCGTAGCGCAGCTTTTCACTACGGAACGGACGAATCATTTGACTGTGGCAGACGTAGCATCCTTCGCGAACATAGATGTCCCGACCGTGTAGTTCCAGGGGTCGATAGGGCTTCTGGATCTCACCGGTCAGGGGGACAGCGCGGTCGAGTACGATCGTTGGAAGGATCTCGGCCACTCCGCCAATCAGCACCGCAATTAGCACCAGCGCCGTAAAGATCAGCGACCGACCTTCCAGCGCCCGGTGAACGTTGAGCTGTCCTTCGCGATTGCGTTTGCTGGCGTAGGCAATCCACGCTGCGACCAGGAATCCCGACATCAGCGTAACCACCGGAATCCAGATTTTCACTGAATCGATCAGGAAGAATGCGCCGATCAGCAGCAGCGCAAAGACCGACAGCAGGATCGGACGCGAGAACACGAGCGCTTGCCACGCGACTTCCTTTTCTGTGGATGGTTCTTCTTCAACCACAGTCACGGAGGTTTCCTCGGGAGCGCCAGCCCGGATGGTCTGGATCAGGTTCACCAGCATCAGCACATAGCCGATGATGTACAGAGTCCCACCGACCATGCGGGTCAGGTACATCGGACGGATGGCGATGAGCGTCTCGACAAAGCTCGGGTAGAGAAGCGCGCCCTCATCGGTGACAGCCTTCCACATCAGGCCCTGCGTCACCCCGCTGACCCACATCGAAATGGTGTAGAGCAAGATTCCGATGGTCGCAGTCCAGAAGTGTAGATCCGCCAGCAGCTTCGAGTGCAGAGGCCGATTCCACAGCTTGGGAACCAGGAAGTAGAACAAGCCAGCGGCCATAAATCCGTTCCACCCGAGCGCTCCGGTGTGAACGTGACCAATGATCCAGTCGGTGTAGTGTGCCAGTCCCGACACGCTCTTGATCGAAAGCAGTGGGCCTTCAAAGGTCGCCATTCCGTAGAAGGTGACACCCGCGATGAAGAACTTGATCACTGGATCAGTACGCAGCTTGTTCCAGGCACCACGCAGGGTGAGGAGTCCGTTGATCATGCCTCCCCAAGAAGGTGCCCATAGCATCAGCGAAAAGACCATTCCCATCGACTGCGCCCAGTCCGGCAGAGCGGTGTAGAGCAGGTGATGCGGACCCGCCCAGATGTACATGAAGATGAGCGCCCAGAAGTGGACGATCGACAGTCGATAGGAGTAGACCGGACGATCGACAGCCTTGGGGAGAAAGTAGTACATGATGCCCAGGATGGGAGTGGTCAGGAAGAACGCGACTGCGTTGTGTCCGTACCACCACTGCACCAGCGCATCTTGCACACCAGCGTAGATTGAGTAGCTCTTGAGCCCCGAGAACACCGGCAGCGCCAAGCTGTTCACGATGTGGAGCACTGCGACGGTAATGATCGTCGAAATATAGAACCACAGCGCAACATACAGGTGCTTCTGGCGGCGAATCGCCAGCGTCCAAAAGAAGTTGATGGCAAACACCACCCAGATGAGTGCGATCAGGATGTCGATCGGCCACTCTAGCTCTGCGTATTCTTTGCCTTGGGTGTAGCCAAGAGGCAGCGTGATCGCTGCTGCCACGATGATGGCTTGCCAGCCGTAGAAGTGCAGGCTCGACAGTAGGTCCGAGGCCATCCTCGACTTACAAAGCCGTTGGGTTGAGTAGTAGACGCCCGCAAAGAGCATGTTGCCAACGAACGCAAAGATCACCGCGTTGGTATGCAGCGGCCTGAGCCGACCGAAGCTCAGGAGGGGGGCGAAGTTCAGCTCTGGGAAGGCGAGCTGCGTCGCAATCAAGAGCCCAACGATCATGCCAATCAGGCCCCAAAACATCGAGGCCAGCATGAAGCGCCGGACAGAGACATCGTCGTACGTGATCCGTACCTCTCTCATGACCTAACTTCCTTTTCTGGGAGTGTCGCAGTGGGTGGCGCTGAGTGCTCCGAGTCATCGGATTCCAGCGGCAGCAAAGACAATCGGTCGGCGTATTCGTGGCTGCGCTTCAGGTACAGGAATCCGAACAGGAGTCCGGACCCAAGAACCAGCGCAGCGCTTACAAACAGCGTCAGATAAATCGCGTTCATGAGGATACCCCTTCGGCCAGCGCAAGCGGCGCGGGACTCCCACCAGGACGGGAGGTCTGCGTAGGCCGTTCCGGAGTGCTGCGTCGCAGACGCTGGGCACCCTCATCCGGTTCACGGAAGGAATACACCGTGACCGCAATCATCAGAAGTGAACTAATCGGCATCGCCAGCGCACAACGCAGCGGCGTCATCAGTCCTGCAAAGGACAGACCCAGAACCACGCTATTGTACAGTGCGGCCAGCCCCATGTTGCGCAAGATCACCCGACGCAGATAGTGCGCGGTGCGAAGGGTCTCGGCAATGGGTCCGATTCCGACTCCGGCAAAGTAGAAGTCGGCACGGGCTGGCAGCGTTGGACGATCAATCGCAGGAGTGCCCGCACACGCCGCAGCAGAGAACGCCAGCGCATCATTTATGCCATCGCCAATCATCAGCGTGTCGTGGGCTCCGCCATCGAGCTGTTCGACCAGCGCATGCTTCTGTTCTGGGGTAAGCTCCGCGTGAGCGTCGGAGATCGCCAGCTCTTTGGCAATCTGTTCGACTTTTTCGCGGCGGTCTCCGGACAAGATATGGAGCTGATATCCGGACTCGCGGAGGGACTGTACCTCTGCGCTGGCATCTTGGCACAGCTCTTCCCGCAGAGAGAATCGAGCGACTAGCGCACCGTCGCAGCTCAGCACCACATGGGAGTCTCCTTTGAGGTGTTCCAGGTCCGCCGGTTGCGTCAGGGCGAAGCGCGGGCGACCCAAACGATAGGTGTGCTCATTTCGACGCAGCTCTAGTCCTTCCCCAGCGCGCTCGCGGACTGCGGCAGCTTCCTCCCATGCCGGATGGTGGGGCAGGGCGGATAGCAGAGCGCGGCTGACCGGATGATTGGAGCGTGCCACCATTTGGAACAGCGCTTCGCGAGACTCTGTTGTCAGCTCTGTGAGGGTGCTATCCGATGACAGCACCAGCTTGCTGAGCGTCACCGTTCCGGTCTTATCCAGTAGGATCTTCTTCAGCCGCAGAGCGCGATCAAAAAACGAAGGGGTACGCACAAACAGACCACGTCTACGGAGTCTGGCCTGCGCCAGTTCATAGGCCAGTGGCGTGGCAATTCCGAGCGCGCACGGACAAGTCACGACCAGAACAGCGACCGCAACTTCCGTCGCTCGCAACACTCCCACTCGCGTCCACAGCGCAAACGCCAGCGCCGCCAAGGTCAGCACACTCGCGACATAGTATCGGCTGAGGTGATCCCAGAAATCCGCCGGTCGTGCGGAGGCAGAGGCAGATTCCGGTGAGGAGTTCGCCTGGGCTCGCAGCTCCCCAGGTAGAGGATTGTCCAGCGCGGAGGAACAGAGCAGATCACGGAGTCTTGATGCAGAAAACGGCTCCAACGCTCGCAGTCGCACGGCTGCCTCTCCGCGATTGTGGGCGCCTGCGGCAATGGTGTCGTGTAGCTGATAGCGTACCGGGGTTGACTCGCCCATGATCCAGTCGAGCGAAAACTCTCCGCTGGGATCGAGCAACTGGGCCTGCACTGGCAACAGCTCGCCCGGCGCGCAGAGCAGCACATTCCCTTGCTGTAGGTTGGCCGCAGGAAGGAGTGCCAGTTGGTGGTGCTTGCTGCCATCGCTCGCCGCCGTCTCTGTGACCGTGCGAACCAGCAGCCCGTCTACCGTGTCGTCGTGAAGGAGTCGCTGCCGGTTGTGGCTGGCCAGCCGTCGCTGTAGCAGTCTTCCAAGCAGCATCAGCGTAATGAAGATGCACAGGGTATCGAAGTAGGCAGAGCGTCCTTCGACCGCAAAGAACGACCACGCACTGCCCGCGTACGTCAATAGGATTCCTAGCGCGATCGGGACATCCATGTGCAGGATGCGTCGGCGGAGCGCCAGCCATGCGCTGCGGAAGAACACGGTGCCGCCGATCAGCACCGTCGCTGTGGCCAAGACAAATCCGCCGATTGCAAACAGTCGATACAGCGAGGCATCCGTGGCTTTCGACAGCCCGAAGTACTGCGAAAAAGCGAAGATCATGCTGTTCATGGCCATCGCCGCGCACAGGCCCAGCCGCAATACCAAATCGTCCAGCGGCGCATCGCTGGCCTTTTGCGCGGGCCCGGTGCGATAGCCGAGCGACTCTGCTTCCTCAACAAACTGCTCGACGGCAGCTTGACCCTGGGTGGTACCGCCGGAGTCGTTCCGACGGTAGCTTAACTCGATGCGTCCGATGGCCGGATTGATCTCGATCGAAGCGGCACCTGGATGACGTAGATACAGCTTTTCCAGCAGCCACACACACGCCGCGCACTCCAGTCCTTGGACGTCCATGCGCAGCGGCACCAGCGCGCTTCCACCGGCCCTCTGCTCTGCTTGTTGGAACGTTTGGGTCAGCCACAGCCGCTCGGGGTGTGGCGTGGCGCTGCGATCCCCGACGGCTGAGAGTCTGGTGTCACCACGCAGACGATAGAAGCCATCGAGCCCAGCCGCGGACACCAGAGCGTGAGCTGCCCGACAGCCGACGCAGCAGTACGGACCATACGGAACTCCGTCTGGCGTGGGCGTGTTGCAGTGTGGGCAAACAGTGGGAGCGGTCATGGCCGCCCTGGCTCCTTGGTTTCGGGGTTTCGCGACGTCTGTGCCGCGACGCTTTGCATCATTCGGATAGCAAGGGCTTTGCCAAGCCGAGTCAGCAACGGGAGCGCTTCGCAAGCAGCGAGGACTGTTCCAATTGGGTACAGTGGTTTGGCGATCTGACTGTTCCGAATCGGCACATTGCCCCATCCCACTGCCGACCATCGTCTGATAGAGTACGCGCTTGTCGATGCTGGCCTCACTTCGTCCGCGCCATTACCACTTGCTGAGCGATGGAGAGCTGCGTCAGCTCTTGCCGGTGCTGGGTCATCTCCGAGAGCGGCGGGCGATGCTCCTCGACGAGTTTTTCAAGCGCTATGTCTCGCACTTCGGGTCACAGGTGACGCTCGGTTGGCGCGACTTTTCGGAGCTATACGGTCGTGATCTCGACGCCATGGTCACTCACCTGGGCGACTGCGATATGGAAGACTTTGCCGCCGAGATTCGAGCGCTCGGCGTGATGCTGTGCGAGCGAGGAGTCCCGTTTGCCGAGCTGATTTCGTCGCTGCACCTGCTTGAGGAGAGCGTGGGCATCGTGCTGGGACCACTGGTGGCACGCGGTGAACTACCGGGGCGGTTGTTTCAGATCTTCGACAAGCTCAGCCACTGCCGCATCATCGTGCTCGCGAGCGCCTACTTTGCCGAGCAGTCCTCTGCGGCAGCGCTCCGTCTGCGCAACCTGGCCAACGCCGAGGAATCGGACTTGACCGTGCAGAAGTTTTCGTCGCTGGTTGGTAGAAGTGAGGCCATGCGACGACTCACCAGTCAGCTTGCGGCGGCGGCAAGTAGCCCGACTGGGGCAGTCCTTCTCGTTGGTGAGAGTGGCACCGGCAAAGCGCGGGCGGCCGGTGCCCTGCACGAGCGGAGTCGGGGCGACAAGCGACCGTTTATTGCCGTCAACTGCGCGGCGTTGCCTCGGGAGCTGATCGAAAGCGAGTTGTTCGGCCACCGTCGTGGGGCGTATACCGGCGCGCAGCATGAGTACGGCGGGCTGGTCCGTGCCGCTTCCACCGGAACGCTATTTCTCGATGAGATCACCGAAATGGCCGTGGAAGTGCAGGCCAAGCTGCTGCGCGTTCTCGAAGAGCGAGTGGTTCGTCCCGTCGGTGCAGAGAGTGAGATTGCCGTCGACTTCCGTTTGATTGCCTCGACCAACCGTGATCCCCAGAAGGCCGTCGCTGCGGGCCTCCTGCGTGAGGACTTGTACTACCGAATCAGCGCCTTTCGCATCGACCTGCCCACGCTGCGAGAGCGACGCGGCGACATTCCGCTCCTGGTGCACCACTTCGCCGAGCTGTTTGCTGCCCGGGGTCTGCGGGCCATCTCGACACTCGACGGTCCGGCTCTACGGGCGCTGTCGACGTATAACTGGCCGGGCAATGTCCGTGAGCTACGCAATGCCATCGATTTTGCACTGACCGTCGGCACGGGAGCTGTGCTGACACGCTCCGATTTGCCACCCCACGTTCTGCGCGGGGCCGAGCCTGATGTCGATTCCGAGCTGGATCCACCCGCGACCGGGGTGCCCGAGCAGGCACCGGTGACTCGACCCAGTTCGTCGGCGAGCCCGACGAGTGCGGCGGACGCCATTCCGACGCTGGAAGAGTCCGAGCGGGAGCTGATTCAGCGGGCGCTCCGTGTCACGGGTGGGAACAAGCTGCAAGCGGCGCGTCGGCTCGGCATCTCACGGCATCGTCTCTACGACAGCTTGCGTCGCTTCGGCCTGGAATAACGACTCGCGGCAGTGTACCCAATCGGTACAGTCCACTGTTTCCACGCCACGGCGGAGGTGCCAGCCGATCCGGCTGCGTGACCACGGTTCCCACGGGCGCTGGGGGTTATGAAAGCGATGTTGGCCGAAGTCTTGCAAGGGTCCAAGGTCCATGGGCCAGCCCCCCAAACCGTTGCCTGCGGAGGCAACGATCTCCAGCACGATGATCGAGCAGCATCACCTCATAGAGAGGCTGCTCGGTCGGCTGACCCAGGCGGTCTTGCACATGACTGCGCCTGAAGATCGGGCGGCTTCGCGGCGGCTCCTGTTGCGCTTGCGAAAGAATTTGTACGCGCACATGGACCTGGAAGACGGCCTGTTGTTTCGGGAGTTCGAGTCCCAAAGTGGACTGCTTGAAGAGGGGCCCACGGCGACGCTGCGTCGAGAACACGAGGTGCTACGGGGGCGCCTGGATGAGCTGCTGGCGGAGTGGAAGACGGCCTCTGTCTCCGCACTGAGCCGTCATTTGGCGGCGTTTGGAGCTCTGTACACCGACCATTGTCGACGTGAAGACGTGATGTATGGAATCTGCGAGCGGCTGCTATCTCCGGAGCAGTCCGCCAAGGCGAAGTCTCTGCTCCAGAGTCGTGGGAGTTCCGCTCTTACGGATAGCAAACGGAAACCTTCCTAACAACCGCTGTGAGCGTCTGCGGACTGCCTCAGAATCGAATATCTCTCCGCAGCTCCGCGACCCCGATTCCGGCTGTGTGTGGTGGTAGTCCGATGCCTGACCTGCCACGACCCGCGATGAACCCCACCACGTGGCTCGATGCCACCGAGAATTAAGATCCTCTCGACGAAAAGAGGGGCCTTGGTAGGGGTTCCAGAAGTGGGATGGTAGCGGGCGGTTCCAGCCGGACTTGGCGTGGCCGCTG
>CALLYL010000643.1 GCA_937859535.1 uncultured Myxococcales bacterium | reverse complement strand
CCCAGTCCGCGAGATGAGCGAGTACAGATCCTGGCCGTGCAAAAGCTCCATGACCAGAAAGTGGGTGCCATCGTGGTCGACGCAAAACTCCCTCACTTCTACGATATTGGGATGGAACAGTCGGGCAACCACAGCCGCTTCCTTTTGAAAGCGCCGCTCCGCATTGAGACAGCGAACCGCACCTGAAAAGACCAGCTTGATGGCGCAGAGTTGTTGCTTTGCGATGTCGATGGCCCGATACACCTCTCCCATCGCGCCGATTCCGAGCAGAGAGACCAGTTGATACCGCTCTGCCAGAATCCGCCCGGTCCGATAGCTGCTGTATTGTCCTCCCGAGGATGGCCGCGCTTCGGATTCTGGCTGTCCGGAACGAGGCGCAGGGCCAACTCCCAGCGCTCGATCTACGGAGCCAGAAGGAGTCCGAAGATAGGAGCAACTTGTAGGCATGGCGACCTCTGACTTCATGATGGGCTCCGGTAGCTCTGACTGTGCAGGTTGAGACGGTGCCGATGCGGGATCTTTGCGAGCAATTGCTCAGCGAACCACACCAATAATCCCAATCTGCTTATTATCGAATCAACTACCGCGCTCATGAGCCAATCTTTTCCATCTTCCATCCGTTGATTTGATAGACAATCATACATACCGACGACACCAAGCACATCTTGTGCCATTCCTTTGGTGCGATGATGTGGCAGGATCACCGACCAGAGAAAACAGCGTCTTTTCGCGGGCTTCCATCAAGATGGTTGCGTCGGGGGTGGTTCGCTCACAGCCAGCGTGCCGGCGACCAGCCTAGTGATGCTTTGAAAGTAGGATTGCAAACCATTTCTTATTTTCAAATGAGATTTATCAGTGCGATTTTCCTTGACCATAGAAGTGAGAGTCATGATCTATGTTTACATGACCAAACCAGTACAAATACTCATCACCGAAGGCACTAATCAGAAGCTCTACACCCTTTCCTCTGGCGGAACACTAGAAATTCGCAGACGAGAACCGGGAGAGCCCGAAGATTCCTCTGTCCTGAAAGGCAGCCAGCTTGTCCATCGCTCCAGCTCACCGTACATTTCGCAGCTCCATGCGATCATTCATCACGATGAGGATGGCCGAGTCACGATCAAGGATCCTGACGGAAGCAAGAACGGGACGTACATGATGCTGCCCGCCGGACAAGAGTCCGAGCTGGATACCCGTAGCCACGCAATGTTGGCCCAGGAGGTGATCACCATTCGGCTGCAAGCCTCTCCATGGGAGTCCCTTCCTGATCCGAATCGGTTTCTCCGATCCGCTGACTTTGCTCGCTATCTTGGTTCGACGCTTGATGAGCTGGCGCGTGAAGTGGTCTGCTGTCCGATCGATTCTCCTGCAGCCAGCCGTCCTGATGGCGTAGCGACCCGACTTCCACTCGTTAGTACAGGAGAGTGCATCATCATTCGGTGGTCTCATACGCTGAGTAGGGCAGCGGAGCGCTGGCTGAAAAACTGCGTGTCTTTGTACAATGCAGCGGCGACTACAGAGCCCTACTTCCCCAAGAATGTTGCCTGGAAGTTCACCGCAGCATCATCGGAACGGCTCAACGTATTGCGATTGGCATGCCGCGTTGCACCGACGGCAAGCACCGTACTCATCACCGGCCAGACGGGTGTTGGGAAGGAAGTCCTGGCCCATGACATTCACAGTCACAGCGCTCGCGCCAAAGGTCCGTTCATCGCGGTAAACTGCGCTGCGCTTGCCAAAGATCTGGTCGAGGCAGAGTTGTTTGGTGCGCTCAAAGAGAGTTACACAAACTGCACCAAGGATCGCATTGGCCTCTTCGAGCGAGCCGAAAATGGGACTCTGTTTCTCGATGAAGTGGGCGAGTTGCCGATGGAAGTGCAGTCGAAGCTGCTGCGTGCTCTCGACACACGCCGGTTCCGCAGGGTCGGAGAAAGCGTCGAGGAGCGTCACGTCGCCACCAGAATCATCGCAGCGACCAACCGCAACTTGGAAGAGATGGTCCTAGAAGGAAAGTTCCGCAGTGATCTTCTGTTCCGACTCAATGCGGTGCAGCTTGCGATTCCAGTGCTAGCGCCGGGTGATGTGCGCGCTCTGGTCCCTCTGCTGACCAGGCAGCTCGCAAAGGACGAGTATCCCGAGATTCCATTGTCAGAGTCTGAAACGCTTGCCGATCTGGCGTCCCAGATGACCTGGGCTGGAAACGCACGCGACCTGAACAACGCCATCATTCGCTACGCACTGTTTCGCGATCCATTGCGCACCGTCGTAGAAAACTGGAAGGCCATCCTGTCCATGAGCCAGGGCTTCAAGCCCATACCGCCAGGCTCTTCCCCCAAAGGTGGTGCGGCTTCCGTAACGATAGAGATCACTGCCGATCGCATGGAACTCCACAAGCTGATCGATCGCTTGGTGTTCCTGCACGCAGCACGTCAGAGACTGTTTCCCAAGCAGAGAGGAACCATCTCGAAGTTGGCCGATCAACTGGACATGACCAGTGCCGGAATTTCTGCTCGACTCATGGCCCTGTTTGGCAAGACAGAACCAGAGTTCGAAGAAGTCGAGGATCTCATCGAACAGACGCAGATCCAGATCGGTCCGCACCTGCCCTTTTTGCGCGCACTACTCGAAATGTAAACCCACGCTGCTCACAAGGAGAGCGCGGCAAGAAGACTGTCTGCCGACGGGAATCTTTCATCTGGCTGCCGCTTGAGCGCTCGCGATAGCACATCGAACAGCGAGGCCGGACAGTCCTTGCGCGCCTTGCGAAGGTAGGCAATGTAGTCCCACTCTCGGAGCTTCACCAGCACGGACAACGGCGTTCTCTGTAATGGCTTTTTTAGGCCCGTGGTCAGCATCTCCAGCAGCACAAGTCCGATGGAGTAGACATCCGTGGTCGCTGTTAGGTCCACAGTGCCCGCCTCCTGCTCTGGTGACATGTATCCTTGGGTACCAAACCAGTGTTGTCGGCTCTCCATCGGGAGGTCTGGGGTACTGGCGACTCCGAAGTCGATGAGCAGGATGTCTTCGGGATCGGTCCGAGTCAGGATGATGTTCGACGGCTTGATGTCACGGTGGACGACCCCAGCACTGTGGGCGCTGCTCATCGCGAGACAGAGCTGACCGAACCAACGCAGAATGGTCTCCGCCCGAAGTTTGGTACGGACCTTGCTGTGAACACTCAATAACTCTGCTAGCAACACGCCGTGTACCCTCTCCAGCACCAGGAAGAGCTGTCCATCCTCTTCCTCTCCAGAGTCAAGCAGGGTGACCACATGCGGGCTGCCAGCAAGTCGATTGAGGGACTCTCTTTCACAAATGAAACGCCACCTTCCAGATTCGTTATCAGAGCCGCGATGGAGCAGCTTCACCGCGACCTGTCGATCCTTATGGGTGTCATGCGCTCCGTAGACTGTTGCCGAGCTGCCGGAGCCGAGCTCCCGACCGAGCACATAGCGCTGACCAATGCAGTGACCGCTGAATCTCTCTCTGACTCTGGGAACCATCTTCAGTGTGCCTGCCATGTGCGTGCTCGTGCGATCAGAAGGACTCTTGTGGACCCCCATCATATTCCATTTCATCCCGGCTAAGTACACGAAGTTCTTGGACATTTTGCAAATGCTGATGCAGTTCCAAACGACGATGAATGACATCAGAACCGATGTAGGAAACGCTACAAAGATGTCGCAGGTGGAGGTAAGTAGACAGACAGAGCCTGGCCTCCATCTGCATTCCGTAGGAGAACCTGTGCAATGAGTCGAACCCTCAGTAGCGGTGGCGGAAGAGAGATGCTAGGGCAAGAGATCGGCAACTACCGCATCATTAGAGAGCTTGGCAGAGGAAGCAGCGGAACGGTGTACGAAGGACTTGATGTAGAGCTGGGGAGAAGGGTGGCCATGAAGGTTCTGAGCGGTCCGCTCGGCCGTGATCCCCACGCGATGAAGAGGCTGCTGGCAGAGGCTCGGATCGCCAGTTCTCTCCACAGTCCGAACATCGTCAGCATCACCGGATTTGGCCGCACCCGACACGGCTACGGTTATGTGGTGATGGAGTTTCTGGATGGAAAGTCCCTGGCGCAGCGGCTTTCGGATATCGAAACGCTGCCAGATGCCGCTGAGCGACGGGCGAGACGGACTACTCTGTTAAGACTCTGTAGACAGATCGCAACCTCCATGAATGCTGTTCATGAAGGCGGAATCGTTCACAGGGATCTCAAGCCTGAGAACCTCTTCTTGGTGACCGATCCCTATGTGATTGGAGGAGAGCGAGCGAAGATCCTCGACTTTGGAATGGCCAAGGCACAAGAGGACTACGCTCGTGATCTCCGCCCGCCGTTTCCGGGTCTTACTCTGTTTGAGCCCACGCAGGCAGGAACGGTGATGGGAACCCCCGCCTACATGGCCCCCGAGCAGTGGCGAGCGATGCCAGTAGACGGACGTACCGATGTCTATGCGCTCGGTTGTATCTTGCATGAGATTGTCTCTGGAAGGCCTCCGTTTCTGGCAAATGAGCTGGAGCTACTGAAGACGCAGCACCTGCTCCAACCACCACCTCCTCTGCATTCTCTTACCGAACGGATAGGAATCGATCTGCCATGCCTGACCACGCTGGTTCGCCGAATGCTGGCCAAGTTCAAAGAGGATCGGCCATGGATGAAAGAGGTTGCCGAATCACTGCTGCAAATAGAGCAGGAGCTTGAACAGGCGATTGGTCCGACACAAGAGCAGAGACAACCACAGGCGGTCGGAATGACCACAGGGTCCGCTCAAGGAGTCGTTCGCTCGCGATTCCTGCGTCGCATCTGGCTTCATTCAGGCCAGGGCTTCCGCGTATTGATGAGCTTCTTCTTGATGTGTCTGCTGGTCATCGGGGTCTGCATTGGAAGGTTCTACCAGACACGCAGTGGCGCTCAGGAAGAACGCTCATTGGTACAGATGCGGTAATCACTGTACTTGCCCATGGGCGGCCCACGTCCAGCTCTCCGCTTGAATACCTGACAACGCTAAGCCCAGTCTGTCTGGGCAAGGCAACTTTTCAACGCAGGTTTCAGAACTCAACCACAGCTAGAGTGAACGAACGCCGGATGAGCACGACCACCGAGTGTCAACCCATTGGCCCGGCTGTTGCTTGACTCCCCTTGCTGGAGCACAAGCGGAGTTCTTCGGTCCTCCTTCTGTGCTTGGTGGGTTGCAGATGCAGGGGGATTGGTTCATGTCGTTGTGGTCTTCGGATGAGACAGAGCAGCAGACTCCGGGCCGACGAGGCGATCTCGACAAATCAGAAGCTGGGGAGACAAAACCCGGTGTCTGGAGTGCCTCGCGCTCGCATTCCTCGCGTCCTCCTCCAGTAGCAGGCGAGCAGCAGGACACACCAGCCCGAGGTCCACACCCCCCCCACCTACCTGCCAGCAAGCATTCGTCTGTGGAGACGGCAAGAAGTGTGGACTACGCACTCCTTTACGGTGATGGTCCCATGGAAAACCTGCTGCCTCGGCTGACCGATCCCGGAAGTCATCAGCCAGGGAAGGACCATACTCCCAAACATGGAGGGGGCGGTGGTGGGGGCGGCGGCAGCGGTGGTGGCAACGGTGGCAACCCTGGCAACGGTGGCAGCGGTACAGGCGACCCTTCCGGCGGCGGGGCAAGTGGAGAGGGCGGTGACGATTCCGCTCCTAGTGGACCACCTACTGGCGCGGTCGGAAGTGCAGGCAGTGGGGCCCCAGCAGGTGGCCCTCCCGCTGTCCCTCCTGGAGGAGGGGAAGGCGGCGAGCATCGTGCTGGATCGACACCGACTACTCCTGGAAGTGAGGGCGATCGATCCCATTCCGCACCAGTGGGTAGCAGTGCCGGGGCTCCCAAACAGTCCGCTGCGGCAGCACCAGCGCCACTACAAGCAGCGGAGACCGCCAAGGCCACCTTCGATCAGTTCTCCGCAGCGACACCGACGGTTCAAGCACACTCCTATCAGAGTCTCGGTGGTCAACTGACGGCTGCGCTGGGCAAAGAGGAATGCGCGCTAAGCAAGGCAATTCCCGAGCTTACGGCCAAGCTAGAAGACGAAAGCGAGGACCATAAGGATTCTCTTCCGATCCAGGTTCCTTCTCATCAAAGCACGCTCGACACCACCCCGCAGCCGGTGCAGAAGGCTCCGCTGCCGGCGAAGACGGATCTGGGAAAGGCGAACCGACCGGCCGCGCCGCAGCTCACGCAGGATGCACAGGGAAAAGTCTCTCAACAACAAGTCGCGCAAGGTCTGCGTGGCATTCGAGCCCACGATTCCGAGATTCCCGTTTCTCCTTCTCCCAAGCCGGCGCTGAAGGCAACAGGAAGCAACGATCCCAAGCAAGCCGAGCACAAGCAGAAACAAGCAACGTCTGAAGTGGAGTCCAAGCTAGCGACTTCGCTGGCGGCCATTCACAAGGGCCCTGGTCCTGAAAAAGTACAGCCACTCAAGCTGGAGGAAAAGCACAAGGTCGAT
>CALLYL010000642.1 GCA_937859535.1 uncultured Myxococcales bacterium | reverse complement strand
GTAGTTGCCAGTGCTCGGTGGGAAGCAGGGAACAGCTCCTGCTTGTCTAGATCTTTTACGATCAGCTAGGAAATGAGAACCAAACCGGGTGATTTGGCGCTTCAGTGTCTGCTCGTAGCAGGAACAGAGCGATGCATGGTAGGATTTTTACGTATGGGGATCGATCTACCGCGCTCGAAGCTAGGCTACGCAAGCATCGCAGTGATGGCCGTGTTTCTGGTGGAATGCGCCGGAGGCTCGAAGCGGACGCTGCCCACTCTCGCCAAGCCTACACCACCGGTTGCCTCCTCCGCAGGAGGCCCTCCGCAGGCTGCCGAAGACAAGGCAACAGGCACCAATAGAGAACCATCTGCAGTTCAACGCGCAACTACCACTCAGACCTCCGTAGCACCGCTCACCGCTCATGACCCATTCCTGTTCCGCTCTGATCTCTTCGCGGTCTGGGCCTTTGCAGACTATCTGGTCTACGCTGTCGGAGAGAGTGGATCGATTGTGCAGTGGAACGGGCATGTATGGACTCCTCAGTACAGTGGCACTGTGCGTCACCTGCGAGGAATTTGGGGCGCAGATCCAAAGCACATCTGGGCGGTTGGAGACTCCGGGACTGTGCTGTTCTTTGACGGCAGTTCGTGGTCTCAGCAGCGAACTGGCACCACCCATTCACTTAGCGGTGTACACGGTCATGATGCAAAATACGTTTGGGCCGTGGGTGATCAGGGAACCGTTCTTCGCTGGAACGGGTCCACTTGGCTGGCTGAGAAAGTTGCGGACAACGCGTCAAGGTACTCCTTGACCTACTCCTTGAGCGCCGTTTGGACTTCCCGTTCGGGAGAGGCTTGGAGTGTCAGCTCCAGCAACACCGTACTCAAAAGAAGAGACGGAATCTGGGAACCGACTCCCATCGAGTGCCCCGATGATCATCTAATCGGTATGGTGGGCTTCGAGGACGGTGGTATCAAAGCTGTCGGCAGTCACAACGCAATCACCGAGAAGACCGGCTCAAGCTGGTCGCATAGTTGCTGCGACTCTGACTATGAAGAATGCGAGCGCTACTTTGGAATTTGGGGGACCGATGCCAATCATGTCTGGATCATCGACAGCGTTCCTCAGATTCGGTACCTGGAAACTGGGCGGGACATGAAGACTCAGCCAGC
>CALLYL010000641.1 GCA_937859535.1 uncultured Myxococcales bacterium | reverse complement strand
TCTGTTGCGCTTCCAGAGACAACCCCTCGGTCGCTTGCATGAACCAAGAGATCGGAACCTCAAACCCGAGGAGGACACGATCGACTCTGTCCTTGGCCCAGAGTAGGAGTGATCCTTCCGCTTGCGTGGTGCAAAGTGTGAACAGGAACATGGCGAGCGTGAGTCCGGCGATGATTGGGGCTCGATTCAACCCGCCGTTAACACCCCCCAGCCTAACCACGTCGGTGCCAATCTCAGCGCCTGCGACGGGCTGTGCTCCTGCAAACTCCTATTGGTGTACCAGGCTCCTGACAGCCTTGTGTATGCGGGCCTCGACGTTCCGACGATGAACCGAGGCAAGCACATGCGCACACAAGTGCATAGCCATCCTGTCCGCAAATGGGGCGACACGGCAGATGGCTCTCCTTGGGCCGCCAAAATCGCGCGTTGACTTTCGAATCGTTCCTGACTATCAACTGCCTCTACACCTTGCGCAACCAAAATGAAACGCATGCTTCTTCGAGCCTCTGTCGGAGTAACGATTTGAGCCCGTGCGCGTTGGCTCCTTGATCGGCCCTCGCGAGCGAGGGAGCGATGCATCAGTAAGTTGTCACTTGTGTTCGTTAATCACATGCCACATAATTCCTATCTTTCTTGAATAAGAATTACTCTCTTATTAAGAGCAGTGGCATTGTTGGTCAGAAATCCGGCATGGTCTAACATTGAATGCCTCCCTGTGATTTCTCCTTTGTAGTACGACAACCAGCAGAGTGCGCTTGATTGGTGGCCTCCGGATCTTGCCGGAGCAGCCTTATAAACACTAACGCAAAAGGACAGCAAGACAGACTATGTCTGTGTACATTCTTGGCATCAATTCGGTCTACCATGAGTCCTCCGCCTGCCTGCTTCAAGATGGCAAACTCATCGCTGTCGTCGAGGAGGAGCGCTTCAACCGCATAAAACATGGCAAGGAGGCGCGCGTCGACACCCCGCACGAGCTGCCAATACACTCTATCCGCCATTGCCTGGACAGAGCCGGCATCAGCATCAAAGACGTACATTATGTCGGGTATTCAACGAATCCAAAATATATTGAATCGCGCGTCGCCAGCTTGCGCCAAAACGGCATCATGAGCCACTGGACAAGCTGGGCTGACCAAGAGACAATGTTACATACATTAGCGCTGGTGCCGGACCAGGTTCGCAAGCTGGGCTTTGAAGGTGAGTTCCGGTGGGTCGGGCATCACCTCTCACACGCCGCTTCGGCCTTCTACGCGTCGCCGTTCGAGGATGCGGCGGTCCTTGTCATCGACGGCATTGGCGACGATACGGATACGGCCGCGTGCTTTCATGGCGTCAACAACAAGCTTCATTCATTATATACGGTTTCCTACCCTCATTCCGTAGGATTTCTCTGGGAGCTGCTGTCACTGTTTTTAGGATTCAGCTTGTATGATGCAGCCAAAATCATGGGGCTTGCTTCGTACGGAAGGCCGGAGCGCTATAGCGGTGTTCTTGATCAGTTAATACGCCTGACCGACGAAGGACAGTTTGAGCTAGACAACGATCTGCTGTGCTTTGAAAAGATCGTCTACTATCCTCCTTCGGCTGACTTCACCAATCTTGAACGCTTGTTCGGGATCAAGGCCAGGCAGCCGAGCGCTCCACTGACACAGCAGCATCAAGATATTGCCGCTGCTCTGCAAGAGAAGACCAATCGGCTCGTCCTCCACATTCTCAACTATTTACATAAGCGAACCGGCTCCAAAAACGTCTGCCTGGCTGGAGGGGTCGCGCTCAACTGCGTAACCAACCGCTATGCATTCGAGAATAGTCCCTTCCTGAACTTGTATGTTCAGGCGGGAGCAAATGACGCAGGGACAGCGGTTGGCGCGGCAGCCTATGTCTGGCACGGCATCATGGGCCAGAAGGAGCGAGTTCCCATGTATAGCCCCTACACGGGGCCGGCCTTCTCGAACGAAGACATCGAAGCGGCGCTAAAGGCCCAGGGCCTTTGTTATGAGCGCAGCGAAAACATCGAACAGCGCGTGGCCCAATTGATTGCCCAGCGCGCCGTGGTGGGATATTTCCAGGGGCGGATGGAGTTCGGACCGCGCGCGCTCGGCAGCCGCAGCATTCTGGCCGACCCGCGCTGTGCTGATATGCGAGAGATCCTCAACCATAAGGTGAAACACCGCGAATACTTTCGGCCGTTCGCCCCGAGCGTGCTTCATGAGGAAGTACACAACTGGTTTGAGATTGCCAAGGAAACCACTGCCACAGACTTCATGCTAATGGCCTACCCTGCCAAAGCGGACGGCAAGGATAAGATCCCGGCAGTCTTGCACGTAGACGGTACGGGGCGCATCCAGACCGTCAAGAAGGAGCTTAGCCCTCGCTATCATGAGGTGATCCGCTCGTTCTTCGAGCTGACTGGAATTCCGCTGGTGCTCAACACCTCATTCAATGACCAGGAGCCGATTATCTGTACGCCCGCGGATGCCATTCATACCTTTTTAAAAACCAACATTGATTACCTTGCCATCGGTGATTTCTTGGTTAGCAAGGGATCGAGCTGTTGAACCAGCGAATTGTTGTCAGGCAGCAAATCCGCATAGCGATCGATGTCGAAAATGAGCCCGGCAGCCATTTTCGACACGAACGGACAGAGGACTAATGAGTCTCCTTCGGGCTCTTCATACAGAAGCGGGCTCGCAGAGCCGCCGCGTCATTGCTGCCGCGATCATCGCTGGTATGGCGAGCGCGCTGTTATTGGTCACTGTCAGCAAAGTCGTCGAGGCGCCAGGCGCTGGGACTGTTGACACATTCGTTTTATATGCTGCATGCCTTGTGGCTTATGTAAGCAGCGCACGACACACAAGCCACAGAGTGACTGAGCTCATCGAGTCACTCATTCATCGCGTAAAAGTCCAAATCAGTGAGAAGGTAGCTCAAATCGAGCTCGACGGTCTTGAACGAGTCAACGCCGCCGAGATTTGCGATCGCGTCACAGAAAACTCAATCATCATCTCGGACCGCGCGGGCGACATCGCCACGATGCTGCAATCTGTGGTCATCATCACGTGCGCCATGATGTACCTGGCCTGGTTGCTGCCGCCGGCATTTACAGTGGTGCTATTTGTCGGCGTGGCGGGTGCGTGGAAGTTCTTGGATGTGCGGCGTGACTTCATTACGCAAGTGCGGCAAACATTTGCACGCCGGTTGACTTTCCTTGAGCGAATGACTGACCTTGTAGCGGGATTCAAGGAAGTGCAGTTTGGCAGGCTTCGTCGTCAAGAAATTCGTGAACATATCTTGCAATCGTCCGCAGCATTGCGTGCTGCAAGTATCCAATCGAACAACCTGTTCGCGGACGGAAAGCTCGTCGCCGATGCAATCTTGTTCATCACACTCGCGGTCGTGGTCTATACCCTGAGGCGGTTTATCCTCCTTGACGCCTCGACGCTGACGCGGGTCGTGGCAGCAGTCATGTTTCTGTGGGGGCCGTTCATGGGGCTCATTTCGGGGCTCATGCCCTACATCCGCTCGAATCTGGCATTCAGCGAAATGAATGCCCTCGATGCCAAGCTGGCCGAGGTCGCTCGCGCTGGCGCACCGGTGCCGAATCCGCCCGACCCTTGGCAGGACGGCATGAAGACGCTGAAAGTCTGCGGCCTCGAATACGAGTACGCCACCGGCCCAGAGTCGTTTCGCATTGGCCCACTGGATCTGCAGATATCGGCGGGCGAAGTGGTCTTCATCGTCGGCGGCAATGGCAGCGGCAAGTCCACCTTCATGAAGGTACTGACAGGCCTCTACGCACCGACGACTGGCTCGCTGGAAGCCGACGGCATCCCCGTTTGTCGAGAGAACGTCGTCTCGTTTCGGGACAAGATTACCGCCATCTTTTCCGATTTTCATCTCTTTGCGAAGATCTACGGACTGGCAGATATCAATGAAGAAGCGGTGCGGAGGCTGCTTGTGGGGATGCGCCTTGATGGCCAGACGTCGTTTTCTCGACGATCCTTCACCAAACTCAATTTGTCGACTGGACAAAGAAAACGCATTGCTATGGTTATTGCACTTCTTGAAGACCGACCGATCTGCGTATTTGATGAATGGGCGGCCGATCAGGATCCAGAATTTCGCCGCTATTTCTATAACGAGCTGATTCCTACATTGCAAAAAAACGGCAAGATGGTGATCGTGGTAAGCCACGATGACCGCTATTTTCATTGCGCGGACCGAGTTGTAACAATGGAGTATGGGAAGATTCGCTCTATCGTGCAGGTGCAAGCCGTGCAGAGGCCAACATGACGCTCTTCAGCCTCATTTCAGAGGAAGTCGGCGACAAGCAGCTGCGGCTTGTGGCGTCCGCCGCGCTCGCTGGTGTCTGCAGCATCGTCGCGCTGATTCTGATTAGCTCGGTGGCGCGCGATCCGCAGGCAGCCTCGGTTGCCAACTTTGTTGCTTTTGCGGTTGCGGCCTCGGCATCCGTGCTGGCCGGGCGCCTCTCGAGCCGCGCCATGGTGGCAACCATCGAAACGGCACTGCAGCGCATCGTCGCACGCATCGTGCACAAGATCGAGCACGCTGAGTTTCGATATCTTGAGCGTCTAGGTAGCGCTGAGATCCTCAATCGTGTGACCGAGAATGTGACCGTTGTCTCGATCTCGTCAAGCGCGATGGGAGCCATCCTTCCGGCAGTATGCATCTTCTTTTGTGGCTGCCTGTACCTTTTTGCACTGTCGCCGCTCGCTTTTGCACTCCTCTGCCTGCTGCAGTTCATGTCGATTTATTTGTACTGGCGGCGAAACGCCGCAAGCAATCGACTGATTAAGGAAGAAGGCACGGCCCGTGTCCGGGTTCTTGCCATGCTTATGGAGCTTCTTGGTGGCGCCAAGGAGATTCGATTCGGACGTGCGCGCACGCGCGATGTACTTATCGATTTCAAAGAGAATTCACAAACAGTCAGCCGCATCAATGCAAGAACCAATCAATTGTTCGATGACAATGCGCTGTTTGTAACAGTTAATCTATATGTGCTTCTCGGGGCGATGGCCTTTGTCTTGCCGGAACACGCGGACATCAAACGCTCTCTGCTATCAAAGCTGATTGCAGCAATACTGTTTCTATGGGGAAGTGTGCGTACCGTCCTCAGCGTATACCTCTCTTATGTTCAAGCGAATGACGCGCTCGCAAACATCGATGCGTTCGAGAAGCGGATCGAGAACTACCACTCTGGCAGCGAGTCTTCATCCGTGGACCCCTGGCGCGGTGAGCTCGGCCCGATTCGCTTTGCCGACGTGGAGTATCGTTACCCTGCCGAAAATGGCGATACACCGTTTCACATAGGCCCCTTGAGCTTCACCATTTCCCCGGGAGAGGTGTTGTTCGTGGTTGGTGGCAACGGCAGCGGCAAGTCGACGCTGCTTAAGGTCCTTACAGGGCTTTATTTGCCAACCGCTGGAACATTGCAAGTCGGCAATGCAGCGGTCGAGCCAAACAATGCAGAATTTTATCGAGAAATGATTTCAGTAATTTTTGCCGACTTTCACCTGTTTTCAAGGGTATATGGACTTCCTGCCATCAAGCCAGAGCAGGTCTATCGATTTCTGCAAGATATGCAAATTGAAACGAAAACATCCTTTCAAAATGGAGAATTTACTCAGCAGAAGCTGTCCACGGGACAAAAAAAGCGCCTGGCCATGGTCTTGGCGCTGCTCGAGGATCGACCACTCGTGGTACTCGACGAATGGGCAGCGGATCAGGACCCCGAGTTTCGCAAGCATTTCTACGAACACATCATTCCTTCATTGAAAGCAGCAGG
Organism: uncultured Myxococcales bacterium; assembly: GCA_937859535.1. Taxonomy (GTDB): domain Bacteria; phylum Myxococcota_A; class Polyangia; order Palsa-1104; family JAEUJZ01; genus JAEUKA01. The sequence goes on along the minus strand of CALLYL010000641.1, from coordinate 9,889 downwards.
CAAGACCGTGATTGCTGTAAGCCATGATGACCGCTACTTCCACTGCGCAGACCGAATTTTGACGATGCAATATGGTCAAGTCCTGTCGATTGAAGCTCCGCGACTGCGAGAAGGCCTTATCACCGAGACCGGCAAGGACCCCAGCGCCGCCAAGACACGCCGGCCGATGGACAATTAGATGCCTAGCCAGGGAGAACTCGCATGTCGCTGATTAGTCTTCTCGCCAATAGCGCAGTCGGTGCAAAAGCCGAGGAGCTGACGGGGCGCCTGTTTTTGCAGATCGCCGTCATCCTGTGCGTGACCCAAATGGTGGTGCGGCTCTCGCGGCGTTTTTTGGGGCAGACCGACGTGGCCGGCGAGATCTTGGCGGGTATCGTGCTGGGGCCGAGCTTGTTCGGGGCGCTTATGCCAAGTGTCTCGGCGAGGCTGTTCCATGCATCGACGTCCCCGATTTTCGTGGGGCTTGCACAGCTGGCACTCGTGCTACTGATGTTTCAAATTGGCATGGAGTTTCGTTTTGGTGCCTCCCTAGGAAGCAGCAAGAGAACCGTTACCGTCATCAGCGTGACCGGCATTTTATTCCCATTTGTTCTTGGCTATTGCGCAGCGCCTTGGTTTCATGCCGCGATGGCTGAGCCTCGACCCAGCTTGCTGGGCTTTCGCCTGTTCTTCGCAACCGCTATGTCGATTACCGCGATCCCGATTCTTGGCCGCATCTTCATGGAGCTAGGCCTGTCGCATACGCGCACGGCGGCGCTGACAATCGGCGCTGCGGCGCTCGATGACATCTGCGGCTGGCTGCTGCTCGGAGCGATCTCGGCGATCGTCACGGCCAACTTCTCACTCAGCAATCTGTCGGTACGGCTTTTCGCGCTGGTTGCGTTCGTCTGGTTCGTGTTCGGCGTCATCGGCAAGCCACTGGCGAGGTTCATCGTGGCGCAGATTCGGCGGAGCGGCTCGCTGACGGCGGACATCTTGGCGCTGATTCTCGTGGTGCTCCTCACCGCGGCCATGATCACGAGTCACATTGGCGTGTTTGCGATCATCGGCGGATTTATCATCGGCGTTGCGTTTCACGAAGAGCGAGAGATTGGTGAGGAATGGACGCGCCGAGTCTCGCCTCTCGTAAACACCCTGCTTCTGCCGCTTTTCTTCACGTACACCGGGCTCCGCACCGACATCGGAACATTGTCCAATAAAACTGCATGGCTACAGTGCGCCCTTGTCTGCTCTATCGCATTTATTGGCAAGCTTGGCGGCGCCTATGTAGCAGCGCGGGCCTGTGGTGAGGCGCATCGGCAAGCACTGACTATCGGAGTATGCATGAACACGCGGGCGCTGATGGAGCTTATCGCTTTAAACATTGGATATGATCTTGGCGTATTGCCGCGACAAATGTATACGATGCTCGTCATCATGGCCCTGGTCAGCACCTACATGGCGACGCCGCTCATCCGCTGGCTTATGGCCGGTGAACGCCGGCCCGTCCATCAACCAGCGGGCCGGCCTGATTCGACGTATCTGCGGGACGTTGGCTGACCGACGGTGCAGCAAGCCGACCTCAAGCGGCGCGAGCCGTGACTTCCTCGCTGCTGCCGAGCCGGCTGCTCGATCGTGCGGTGACACAGAAGACGATGCTGGTCAGAAGGGCCGTGAGCGCGCAGATTGCAGCCACCGAGTGCGCCAACGCTGCGGGCCCACTCAGCATGTGCTGGGCAACCAGGGCGGTGAGCGTCGGGCCCGTCGAGCCAAGCAACTCGATGCCAGCGCTCAGGACTCCGGTGCCAAAGCCCCGCCGTTCCGGTGGCAGCATGGCCTGCACCGACACGAAGCCGAGGCTGATGACCATCACGGTGAGGATGCCGCAGGCCGTGAGCGCACTGGCCAGGACAAGCGGTCGTGCCTGCAGATAGGCCGACAGCAGCGGGATGCAAGCCAGCGATGCGGCCGCGCACACCCACAGCCGCCCGGCCACGCCGTGGCTTTTGAAGGCGCGATCGCCCAGGAAGCCACCAACAATCGGGCCGACGGTGCCGGCGACCATGGTGACCACGCCGAACACCATGCCAGCCTGGGCGGCGTCATAGCCGTAGACGCGCTTGAAGATCGTCGGCATCCAGCTGATGTTGGCGATATCGAAAGTCTCCATGAGCAGCAGGCCTGCGCTAAGCCCGAGGAGGCCGAAGAGCCCTGGCGTCGGGGCGATAGCGATGGAAGCAGGGGCGGCGACTTCTTGGGGTTGCGTGCCGTCGAGCCGAGACTCTTCGACGAGGTAGACGCTGCGGATATCGCGTAGCCCCCACACCAAGGGCAAAAGAAGCAGCGTCGGCAGCGCCAGCAGCAGCAGCGTCAGGCGCCAGGGATCGAGCGTAGAAAGAAGCGGCCAGCCCGCAAACGCCCCCCCCTCGGCCAGACGCAGCACAAGGCCCGGCAGGGTGATGGCCAGCGCCGGCCCGATGCCCATCACCATGAAGAATGCTCCGATTGCGCGGCCTCGCTGTCCCGGCGGGAAGGCATCATTGACCCAGGTCATGGCCACGGGCATCTTGCAGCCAGCGCCCACTGCCACGAGCACCCGACTTAGGAGCAGCCCTTCAAACGAGTGGGCCAGCGCGCCGAGCACGGCCGCCGCGGACCAGAGCACCATGCCCGCCGACAGCAGGGTGCGCCGACGCATGCGGTCGCTGAGCCAGCCGCCGGCCAGGCTCATCAGCGTAAACGGCGCCGAATACGCAAGGCCCATGAGTAGGCTCGCCTGAACGTCGCTGATGCCGAATGCCTTGCGCACCGGGTCTACCACCACGTTCAGCGGCAGGTGCACCATGCCCAGGGCAAAGGTGACAAGCGCCATCACGACCACCACGTGCATGCCTTGCGCAAAGGTATAAGCGGTGCGTTCTTCCGCGTGTTCGAGAGACATGAATCACAGCACCTCGCAATCCAGTTTCCGTCTACAGCCACTCTGGCAGCGGATGCTCCCAGTCCATGTAGGTTTTGCGCGCTATCTCGATCTGCAGGCCCGCGTCGCCGGGCTCGTAGTGGATAACGCACAGGTATTCATGGGTCACCCCGTCTCGCTCGGCGATACGCAAAAGCTCCTCTAGCTGCTCGGGCTTGGCTAGTGTGCCAACGGCGAACCACTGTGCCATGTGGGCGAACGTGATTGGAACCGGGTTGACGACGATGGTGGCTTTCCCCGGCAGGTACTTTTTGACCGAATCGACCAGCATGAATGGACCCTTGCCGTCGCCGGGCGCCGCCGTCACGATCTGTGCATGCCCGTGCGGCTTCAGATGCTCGTCGAGCCGCCTGAACATGTTTTCCAAAAAGTCGAGGCCGTAGATTCCGGCGTCTGAATGGTAGAAGTTAGAGAGCCCCGGCGGCGTCGGCTCGAAGGGCGGATTGGACATGATGTAGTCGAACTTTCGACCGGAGACTGGCCTCCACATGTCCTGACGGTCGCCGCTCACGACGGCCACTTGGTCCTCGACGCCGTTTATCATGAGGTTGAAGCCAGCGAAGTTCTTGGCCCGTGGGTTAATTTCCAGCGCTGTCACGCAAGCCGCGCCGGCCTTGGCCGCGCCAATCGACAACACCCCAGATCCAAGTCCAATTTCCAGCACGTCCGCACCGCCCAGTTTTTCCCGTCGCAGCTCGTCCAAAAAGAACTGCTGCTCGGCGTGCATCGGGAACACCTGGTCGAGCTTCAGATAGGTGTCATGGTCGGTAACCACGTAGATATCGTCGATTTTGCTGAAGCGCTTGTTCGGCGCTTGGCGTTTGAAAGACTCGAGCAGCGTCCGCATGCCATCCATCCTTTCAGTTCGAGCTGGCTGTTTCAGCGGCAAGCAATGACTCGGTAACGCTGCCTGCTGGATTGTCGACAGCGACTCTTAGCAGCGCTTGATAGTCCTGCATCAGGCGCGCGATCGTGCGCTCAGCGAAGAGGTCGGTGTTGTAGGTCACCGTGATCTGGTATTCCTCGCCGCAGCGCTCCACGTAGAGCAGGAAGAAATCCTCCCAGCTGCCGATTACTGGAACCTTGACGCGCTCCCAGGTGACGGCGGTTGGGTCGGCACTTGGCCCTGCCGCGGAACCAGCCGGCCTTTCCAGGCCGTCTTCCCAGTTGAAGACCACCTGCACCATCGGGGGCTGGTTGGCGTTCGAGTCGGGCTGCAGCCGATGGGCGAGCAGCAGATACGGATAGCCAGCGTGAGAGAGCATATCAAGCACGCTGCGGCGAACCCGCTGCAGATAAGCGGCGAACGTCTCACCCGACGACAACGTCGAGCGTAGCACGCTCACGTCGACCAGGCTGCCGACGAGCAGCCGGTGCTCGGGCCGCGTTCGGTTGAGGGCCATGGTTCCAATCAGCAGATCCGACTGTCCCGAGCACCGATGCAAGAGCAGCTGCAATACGGCGAGGGTGAACATGTAGGGCGTGACCTTCTGCTGCTGGCAGGCGTCATGGATGCGCCGGCCGAGCTCCGCGCTGAGATGAAAAGAATACTTCTCACCGCGATGGCTGAAGCTGGCCGGACGCGGAAAGTCGGTCGGCAAGTTGAGCAGCGGCAGCTCACCGGATAGCTCCGACTGCCAGTACTGCCAGAGTCGCTCTCCTTCGCTGCCGTTTAGCATCTCGCGCTCCCAGCGGAGGTGATCCATGAACGACCACGGTAGCGCCGGCAGTGTTACTTTCTGGCCCGTCGCCTCGGCCGTGTACAGGCGCGGCAGCTCGGCATGGATGACGGCCATCGACCAGCCGTCGATCGCGATGTGGTGATAAAGCAAAAACAGCGTGTGGTGCTCCGCATCGTGCCGAAACAGATAAATGCGCACCGGCAGCTCACGGGCCAAATCGAATACCTGCAACCAGCACTCTTTGATCCGGGCGCGGATCTCGTCGTTTGAGAAGCCCTGCGCATCGAGAATCTCGACCCGGACTTCCGGGCTCGAGCGCACGCGCTGCAGCCACTCTCCATCGCGCTTTTCGACGGCAATGCGCAGCGCGTCGTGCCGCAGAACCAGAACCCGGCAGGCCCGCTCGAGCGCCGCCTCGTCGAGCTTGCCGCGCAAGGAAAATACACTGCCTTCATGCACGAAGGCCGGCTCTGCGATGGTATCCGCAACCAGGTACTGCTTCTGGACGAAGGACAGCGGCTGCCACGCAGCCTGCTGCACCGCGGCTTGGGACGCCTCGCCGCCTCGGCAGGGCAGAAATCCCACCTGCTTCAGCATGAGTACGCTCTTTTTGAACGCGGCGATGATCTTGTCGACGTCTTCGTCGCTATGGGCCAGCGACAGGTAGCACGGGAACCCGTCATAAATATGAACGCCCTCGTGCCGCAGCAGATAAAACAGCAAATCGCCATACGGGACTGTTTCGGTGTAGGTCACGCGAAACACCGAGGCAAACGAGGTCACCATCAGGGGCGCGCCCACTTGCTTGAAACAGTCGCTTAGTTCCTTCACGATCCGAGCGGTCCGGCCATTGACCCGATCGTAAAGCGCTTGACCGCCTTCTTGCAGGATCTGCAGCGCCGCCTTGCAAGCAGCCATGGTAGCCGGATGCCGCACGAAGGTTCCGGCGAAGTACGTCACCGCAGCCTCGGGCGCTGAGTCGTCACCGTACTGCCAGAAGCCGCCATCAAGAGCATCCATAAAGCGCGCCTTTCCGGCAACCACGCCGACGGACATGCCGCCGCCGAGGACCTTGCCGTAAGCCGCCAGGTCCGCTCTGATGCCGAAATAGGCCTGCGCACCGCCCGGTCCCATGCGAAAGCCGGTGACCACCTCATCGAAAATGAGGGCGGTGCCCGACTCTTCGGTGATGCGCCGGACTTCCTTTAAGAAGGCATGCGGCCGTAGTTCGGGGCGGCGCGTCTGGATGGGCTCGACCATGACCGCCGCCAGCTCCCGGCCGCGCGCGCGTAGGATCTGCAGCGACTCTTCGCTATCGTATTCGAGAACCAGGATGTTCTCGACGCTCGACGGCATTACGCCGGGAACCGCCGGCACCGGGCGCCGCCCCTTGGCTCCTCGCACCAGCACCTCGTCGAAGACGCCGTGGTACGAGTCGGTAAAGGTGACGATGAGCCGCCGCCCCGTGACAGTGCGCGCCATCCGCATCGCCGCGAGACTGGCCTCGGAGCCGGTGTTGCAGAAGCCGACGCGCTCCATGCCGGTAAAGGCGCCAATCATTTTGGCGATCTCACCGGACAGCCGACACTGCGGGCCGATCTCGGCGCCTTTCCAGAGCTGATCGACGACGGCCTGGGTGATCTTGGGATGTGCGTAGCCAAAGAAGTTCGAGCCGAAGCCGTTTAGCGCATCGACGTACTCATTGCCGTCCAGATCCCAAATGTGGCAACCTGAACTGCGCTCGGCCACGATCGGATACACTAGCTCTTTGAGCTTGCGCTTGAATCCGGTCACGACGCGCGGATCGGCCATATACGCATGGTGCTCACGCGTATATGCCTTGGATTTCGCTGTACGTTGATTATAAGCTGCAATGAAATCGACCAGCCACTGCTGCTGAGCTGGCGGCAGCTCTTCGCTCTTTTCCGTGTTGATGCGGGCGATGGCACCAAAGGGCTTCATCGGAGGTGTGGTTTCGCCACCGCGATCCTGGCCATGCGCGTGAGAGTCAGCCGGTCCCGACGACGAAACTCCTGCATCTGACGGGGACGGGCCTTGCTTCGGGATTACTACCGGGGCTGCCTGCGGAACCGGTGCGACAGCTCCGCCGCGACGGCTCTGCAGCATTTGCAGCTGCACCGACATCAGGTGTAGCTGCTGGCTGATGATGGATTCAAGTCCACCGCCGCCAGTGGCTCCCTGCGACTCTGCGGATCGGGCCGGCATGGGCGGAAGCGGAGCGACGGTGCCACGCTTCGGATCGGCCACGGGCTCTGGTGGTCGTGAGGTAGTCGCTGAAGCCGCCGTCACGTTCTCGGCTAGACGCTCTGGCACCATCGGCGAGCTCGCTGGCGCCAGGCTGGTCGGAAATGCAGTTGCAGGCGCGTGCCGGTCAATATATGCGACAAGCGATTCAAACGTTTCAAGCTGTTCGATCATTTGCCGAAACGAGATCTCGACTTGCAGCTCCTGCTTTATCGCCGTGCTGAGCTGAATCAGAAACAATGAATCCAGACCAGCCTGCAAAAAAGACGTCTGCACGCCCATCTGCCCCAGGTCGAGCCCCGACAGAGCCATCAGAATCGAGGTCAGCTTGTCGAGAATCCACGTCTGGCGGTCGCTTGCTGGTTGTTTGGTCATTTCAGTCGTTTCCCTGCTGCTCGGTCGTCCGGGATCAAGTGAATCTGGTAAGAAGCCGCAACGAAACCCGCCGCAGGCCCGGCTCACCTGTGCGCGAGGCGCCCGTGAAGCAGCGGGGACGTTTGGGGCGGAAGCCTCGTCGCTCCCGGCTTTGCTGCCGCCTCGTTACGCGTACTAAATACCACTAGGTTTCGTTCGATTGCCAGGTCAATAACTGCTGCTCCATGACTGCCAGCTGCTGGCGAATGATGCGCTGAAGCTCGTCGTCAGGCTCCTCCCCCTGGCAGACGGCATCGGTCCTAGCAACGGTCATCGCGGGGCTCTTTTCATCCGCCTGCGCGACGATGAACGATTCATCAAGGCGAGTATCCACACAGGATGCGTCGGGCAGCCAAGTCACGGCCCGAAAGCCCGTCTGTCGCAAGAGCTCATCCCACTTTTGCGGAGAGAGCAGCGCATGCTGCGGACGCAGAGACAGGTCGGAAAAACGCCACCAGCCGTCGGTGAGTCCAAAGGTCACGTCCAGCAGGCCAACGCGTCTTGTGGTCTCGCGCAAAAAGAGCAGGCCGCCCGGCGCGAGCAGGTAGCGCACCTGCTCCAGGGTCCGGCGCAGATCGGCCGTGGCGTGGAGCACGTTGGCGGCAATCACTACGTCATAGGAGCCGGCCGAAAAGCCCTGTGCGGCAGGGCTTTGCTCAATGTCGAGCGCGCGGTACTCGACGAACGCATATTCCCGAAAGGCTTTTTTCGCGAGATTAAGAAAGCTGCGCCCGACGTCGGAAAACGTGTATTCGATTCGTCCGGTGGGCAGGCGGTTGAGCACGAAGCGTGTCGTGCCGCCGGTGCCGGCGCCGATCTCGAGCATCCGAACGGTCGGCCTGGCGCCTCGTTGCGCGGCCCACTGCGCGGCTTGCCCGACGAGGTGGTTCATGAGGCGCGCCTCTTTGGTGTCCTCGTAAAACCGGGACACCAGGCTGCTGTCTCCGCCGGGAAAGAGCACCGTGAGAGGGTCTTTTCTGCCGCTGAGAACCTCGGCAAGACCTGCGCCGCAGTGCGAGAGCAGCGCAAGCTCCGCATCGGCCTTCCCGATGGGAAAGTCTGCGAAGAACGCTTCGGGCCGCGCCGCCCCAGGCTCCCGAACCACGACCCACTCATCGCCCTCGCACCGCAGGACGCCCGCTTCGCCGAGCATCTCGCACATCCGGCAAAGCAGCCGGTGATGTTGCGGAACGATGGCGAGCCGCGTCGAAAGCTGCGCACAGCTCCACCGCTCGCCGATGCGGAAAACGAGTCCGAGCGAGCGCAAGGCGGCCACGACGTACGCCACGCTCAGCGAATCGAGTGCAGCGCGGGTCGCCGCATGCTCGGTGAACCCAATCTCGGCGAGCTTGGCCGAGCAAATGGGGACAAGATACGCGCGCAGCTCTTGCACTGTGCTGGGCTCGGCACCGTCGGGCGGCGTGCTTTGGGCCGCTGTGGTCTGCGCAGGTCTTGCGGTCGGCGACTCGAACGTCAAGCCGTCGGAAAGAGGCAGCGGCTCGCTGAAGTAGCGCTGTTGCTCGAACGGATACGTCGGCAAGGCGACCCGCCGGCGCGCCGGAGCGTAATCGCGCTCAAAACCTTGCCAATCGACGTCCCAGCCGTGCGCATAGAGCTGGCCCAGGCTATCGAGCATGGACTCCCAATCTGGCATCCCTCTGCGCAAACTCGGCAGCCACAGAATGTCCGCTTGCTGTAGGCACAGGCGCCCCATGCCGAGGAGGACCGGCTGCGGGCCGGCTTCCAGGTAGGCGCTTATGCCCAGCGTCCGCAGCGTCTGCATGCCGCTTGCAAAGCGCACCGGCTGCCGCACCTGCTGCACCCAATAGTCAGGTGTCGCGATGTCTTCCCGAATCTGTGCTCCGGTCAGGTTCGAGACGATGGGCAGCCGCGGCAACGAGTATCTGATTTCCCGCGCGATGCCGGCAAACTCGCTCAGCATCGGCTCCATGAGCGGCGAGTGAAACGCATGCGAGACCTGCAGCGCCTTGGTCTTTTTCCCTTGCGCCTGGAGCTTGCCTACGACGGAGTTCAGCGTCTGCAGATCTCCGGACAGCACAATGCTCTGCGGACCATTTTCGGCGGCGACGCTTACCGCCTGCTGTTCCTGGGGCGTAAGCGCCGCCAAGACTTCGGCCTCGCCGGCCAAGACCGCGACCATTCCGCCGCCCGCCGGCAGTGCGCCCATCAATCGTCCCCGCGCCGCGATGAGCCGCAGGCCGTCTTCCAATCCGAACACCCCTGCCGCGCAGGCAGCCACATACTCGCCCACGCTGTGCCCCATCACAGCCTCACCAGTGACCCCCCAAGACAACCAGAGCTCGTAAAGAGCGTACTCGAGGGCAAAAAGCGCAGGCTGGGTGTACCGGGTATCGTGAATCCTTGATTTCGAAGCTGGGTCTTCTCCGTCAGTGGGGTAGAGCACGGAGAGCAGCGGTTCCTCCAAAAAAGGCCGAAGAATCTCGTCGCACCGATCCATCGTCCGCCGGAAGCCGGGCTGCGTCTCGTACAGCGCTCGGCCCATATCGGCAGACTGAGCGCCCTGCCCCGTAAATAGAAAAGCAATCCT
>CALLYL010000640.1 GCA_937859535.1 uncultured Myxococcales bacterium | reverse complement strand
TCGCATCCTGCAGCGGGATGCCCTCGTTCTCCATCAGGAAGGTGAGGACCTGAAAGAAATAGGCAATCTTGCCGGTGAAACGCCACGCCTCCTGCTCGGGATAGGCCAAGACGATGTACCCGGCCTTCTCAAGCTGCTGGTTGAACTCCTCTGCCGCGCCAACCACGCGCACGTTCTTCCAGAACTCCTCACGCAATTCGGGAATCCGCTTGAGCGCTTTTTCCAGTCCGGCACGATTGCGACCCATTCCGCAGTTGTCCCACATGAGCGTCCCCAGCTCACGATGGAACGAATCAGGAGAGCGATTGCCATTCACAGCCTGGAGGCGAATGATCTGCTCTCGCACCTGGCGCTCTGCGTCACCAAATGCCGGATGGTCTGTCCCAACCTTCGGAAGCGGCGTCCCGGCAAAGTATCCCGCCAACGTGTACGGAAGGATGAAGTAGCCATCGGCCAGACCCTGCATGAGGGCACTCGCACCGAGCCGGTTGGCACCGTGATCCGAAAAGTTCGCCTCTCCGAGAACATGCAGCCCGGAGATGTTGCTCATCAAGTTGTAATCAACCCACAGACCGCCCATCGTGTAATGGACCGCTGGGTAGATTCGCATCGGAACGGTATACGGATCCTCTCCAGTAATCTTCTTATACATGTCGAAGAGGTTGCCGTAGCGCTGACGAATCGTGTCTTTTCCGAGACGACGAATCGCATCGGCGAAGTCCAGATAGACACCACGACGTTCACCCGCCACTTCTGGACCCACTCCACGGCCTTCGTCACAGACCCGCTTGGCGGCACGCGAAGCGATGTCACGGGGCGATAGGTTGCCGTAGCTCGGATACATCCGCTCTAGGTAGTAGTCACGCTCGTCTTCCGGAATCGTATCGGGAGAACGGGTATCGCCCGCCTTCTTCGGAACCCAGATTCGTCCATCGTTGCGCAACGACTCGGACATCAGCGTTAGCTTCGACTGATGCTCACCTGCGACCGGAATACAGGTCGGGTGAATCTGCGTAAAGCAAGGATTCGCAAACAGTGCCCCGCGCTTGTACGCCCGATAAGTGGCGGTGACGTTGCACCCCACTGCGTTCGTCGACAGATAAAAGAGGTTACCGTACCCGCCAGTCGCTAAGATCACCGCGTGGGCAGCATGGCGTTCGATTTTGCCGGTCACCAAATCCCGGGTAATGATGCCGCGAGCCTGTCCATCGACCACCACGAGATCCAGCATCTCGGTGCGGTTATGCATCTTGACCTTGCCTGCATCAATCTGACGATTGAGCGCCGAGTAGGCCCCTAGCAGGAGCTGCTGCCCGGTCTGGCCACGCGCATAGAACGTCCGGGACACCTGCGCGCCACCGAACGAACGGTTGGCCAGTGTCCCACCGTACTCACGAGCAAATGGAACCCCCTGGGCCACGCATTGATCGATGATCAGCGTCGATACTTCCGCCAGACGATGCACGTTGGCTTCGCGAGCCCGGAAGTCACCGCCCTTGATGGTGTCGTAGAACAGGCGGTAGACGCTGTCGCCGTCGTTTTGATAGTTCTTGGCGGCGTTGATGCCGCCCTGTGCCGCAATCGAGTGCGCCCGTCGGGGGCTGTCCTGGAAGCAGAAACAGTCGACGTTATAGCCTAGCTCACCGAGCGTAGCCGCCGCCGACGCCCCGGCCAGTCCAGAACCGACAACGATGACGTTGAACTTGCGCTTGTTGGCCGGATTGACCAGCTTGCTCTGCGATTGGAAGCCACTCCACTTGGTTGCCAGCGGTCCCGGCGGAATTTTGGCATCGAGGTTGATATTAGACATGACGTAGTCCTGTTATCCTCAGTTCCAGGCCGGAATCGGCAGTTGCACGATGTTATTGAAGTGCAGAAACACGCTGATGGGCATCGACCAGAAGCCGAGCACCAGCACAATCACCAGCGCCTTCAGTCCGTTTCGCAGGAGCTGATTGTACGCCGCATGATTGATACCGAGGGTCTGGAGCGCGCTCGACAAGGCATGCCACAGGTGCAGTCCAGCAAAGCCCAGCGCAATCACGTACACACCGCTAAACAGCGGATCCTTGAAGCCCGAAATCATCATCGCGTAGACGTCGGGATTGCCCATTGCATCGTTGCGATATTCACCCGGCAGAATGTGGAACGTGTAGTGTGCGAGATGCATCGCGATGAACAGCACCAACACGATTCCAGACATCGCCATGTGAAGCGATGGGAATCCAGCCCGCAGCGTCCGTTCGACCTGATACTTGCTCGGTCGAGCCTTGCGATTTTCTGACGTAAGCTGAAGACCCTTGCGGATGTGCAGCAGCACAAACGCGAGCATCGCCAGGCGCGTCGGCCACAGCAGTGATGGATGATCGTGCAGCCACAGGGCGTACTCGTTCATCTCCTTCTGCCCCAAGAATATCTTGAGATTGCCCGTCAGGTGGGCAATCAGCCATGCGGCCATGCCGAGGCCAGTCACTGCCATAAGCAGCTTCTTGCCGATGGATGTGCTTGCGATTCGAGCAAACCGACTCATTTCGTGCCTTGTCCGTGTGGGGTTTTGGTGCCGCTGTGTTGCCGTCGCAGACACAGACGCTGTTGGCGGCGAGTATACACGCTTTTCACGGCGACCCAAGCACGCTTTTTCTATCGCGTGGACAGGCTCAGGTTCGATCTTCTACCTGCGTCTCATCACTTCACACGCAAGTGGCTGGGTTCTACCCCCACCGCCCTCGCCTCTCACACCCAACAGGCTACTGTCTAAAACCATCGCCCGCGACAAACGGGGACAGATGAGTCGGCTCCCAGACACTCGCGGCACTGTCGTCAACACTAGCCTCAGTCTCCGGAACACTAGCCTCAATCTCTGGAACACTAGCCTCAGTGTCTGGAACACTAGCCTCAGTGTCTTGATCACCATGACTTTGGTGTCGTAAACACTAGCCGCAGTGTCTTAGGCACCTTCCGTAGTGCTGTGGACCCACGGTCAGCCATTCAGATACCAGCAGCAGTACCCCCAAAGACCGTGGCCCCAGCAGTCAAGACTACACGGTAACCATCGCAGAGTCGGCTGCATCCGCTCGTGGCAAACGAGCCAGCAGGTGGACCGATGCAATGATGATAATCGGCCGGAACAGTAGGTTGAGCACAGGCGTCGCCAGCAGTGCCGCAGTCATCAGCGCAAAACCAACAACGAACCAGGGATAACTCTCTGCCAGCGCAATCTCTTCCTGCCATGGCCTTGATAGGAACCGACACAGCGAAGCAAACCAACGCAGCGGAATCCCCACCACGGGCAGACGGTCCGCAGCATGAACCAAGGCGCGGACAAACCAGGTCTCAGGAATGGAGGAAGCCTCTCCAGCCGACCCGGCAGGGGTCTGGACGGTGGCTGTGGAAACTTGCACCACACGTGCACTATCAAAGGCCTCTACCACCACCCAATGCAGCGCCCACAATGCCCCCACGATGGCCGCGAGTGCCTGGCCGAACAGAGGAAGCCAGCCGAGGATGCCCAGTAGCGGAGCCACCGCAATCGCCACCACCGCAGCTTGCTTCAGCGCATGAATGACTGAATGGACCAGCGAGCCTCGTCGAGCTTCACACGCACCCAGACACAGGCGCTCATGAGCGGTTGCGGCCAATCGACAGTAGTGGGAGGCAAGCAGGATCGAAGGAAGCGGAGCCAACACGGCGAACGCTGTATAGAAGCGATGCCAGAAACCATGCTCACGCACAACCTCTACACCGCCGTTCTCATCACCAATACGCAAGTGCAGTAGTGCCGCCAAAGCACAGAAGCCCGCAAGCAACAGCGCCGGTTTGAGTGATTCCACGAGCAGCGTGCGATCAGCGGCAAGCATCCGCAGACCAAGCACAGGCTGAGCCAGTCCGTAGATTACTCGATCCCATCGGGAAGCCGAGGGTGGCAACCTCATGCCAGGAATGCTGTACGAAAGAAGCCGCCGCCACAGCGGCTTTAGGTACACAGAGGGGGGAACAGCCATCGCGAGGAGGCTATACGCCAACGACCGGGCAATAGCTACTTGTTCAGATGCACTTGGTGCTCTGCGGGCGTCGGGTAGCCGGCCTTTGTGAACTCATCGGCAATTGCCTTGGTCATCGCGAAGTAGACATCCCAGTAGCTCCGGTCATGGGTATAGGCACGAACCAGGAGCACCGTGCCAGCCATGTTGAACTTGTCAATCTCGACCATCGGAGCGGGGCTCTGAAGTACGTTCGGAAGCTCGGCCAAGCGCTTCTTCAGAAGGTTCGCCGCCTCTACGGGATTGACACCGTGAGCGAGCTGCGCCCCCATGTCCACCCGGCGAAACGGATTCATCGAAAAGTTGACGATGTTATCCGCAAACAGCTTGTTGTTGGCAACGTACACGCGGATGCCGTCATCGGTGTCGATCGCCGTCACAAACAGACCAAGCTCGTGTACGGCACCTAGCACGCCTGCGGCCGAAATGCGATCACCGACCTTGAACGGAGAGAACAGAATCAGGAACACACCCGCAGCGAAGTTCGCAAGCAGTCCCGACCAAGCCATACCAATGGCCACACCAGCGGCGGCAAGCAGGCCAGCAAACGTCGTGGTCTGAATACCAAAGACGCCCAACACGGCAATGATGAGGAGGATCTGCAGTAGGACGCCCACCACAGAGTCAAGGTAGCGGATCAGCGTTGCATCGACATGGCGTGCCTCAGAGGTCCGGCGAATCAGCCGTCTCACTGCACCAATAATGATACGGCCCACAATCCACAGTGCAATCGCACCGAGGAGCTTGCCACCAATGTCCAGAACCAACGGAATCAAGGACTCGATGGTCTTTTGGAAGAACTGCTCAATCTGCTGCTGTGACATGTAAGAACCTCTCTACCTTTCGTTTACAGAATTGCCCCGAGAGGTTCGCATCATCCGACCGACCGTGTCAATGACGCTCGTCACCATCGCGAAGGCCTCTAACACTGACATCCATACACAGGAACCCTAGCCGATGTCTTCTGTCCACAGACCTACAGAGAACACCTACCCCAGCGATCGACCCAGGTCGATCCACCGACCCAGCGATTTGGATGGGCTACCGATTTCAGAGGAGGAACGAGAGCGAAACCGGACTGCGGAACAGACCTTTAACGTCCGAATCCCCCGGCACTATCTGTCCCAGATCGACTGGACCAATCCTTCCGACCCCATTCGGCTCCAGACCATCCCCACGGCCGAAGAACTAGCGTTCGATCCACGAGAACTGACAGACCCAATCGGTGACCACACCCACAGTCCGGTGCCTCGGATCACCCATCGCTATCCGGATCGAGTCCTCCTGTATCCAACGTATCAGTGTGCGGTCTACTGTCGGCACTGCTTCCGCAAGGAGTCGCTCAGTGATTCCAGCGATCAGTTTTCCGATGAGTCGATCCGTCCGGCTCTCGACTACATCCGTGCACACACTGAGGTTGCGGAGGTCATTGTCACCGGGGGGGATCCCTTCATCCTGTCCAACCAACGACTTGCCTTTCTCCGTGAACAACTGGAAGCGATTCCGCATCTTCGCATGCTGCGCTTTCATACCCGCATGCCCGTGGTGACCCCACAGCGGATCGACCAGGGGTTGGTGACTGCACTCAAAGGGCGTCTGATGATCAGCGTGGTTACGCACTTCAATCATCCGCAAGAGATAGTTGAGGAGTGCAAGATCGCAGCCCAAACACTTCGGGAGGCAGGCTTTGTCCTACTCAATCAAACAGTGCTACTGAAGGGCATCAACGATGACGCAGAGACGCTAAAGACCCTTTGTCGTGAGCTGCTGTATACGCTGGGCATCAAGCCCTACTACCTTCATCATTGCGACCTGACACGAGGCCTCACCCACTTTCGCACCACCATCGAAGAAGGACTCGCGCTGATGCGACAGCTACGCGGGCATATGTCTGGCGCATGCGTTCCCCAATACGTGCTGGATTTACCGGGCGGTAACGGCAAGATTCCGCTTGGACCATCCTATACGCTGGCTCAGGACGGACACACCTGGACCTTCCACAACTATCTTGGCAAGACCTGCGCGTACCACGAAGTGATTCCGGGAAATCCGCCCATCGAGTGATGACCCGGCGCGGGGATTTCGTGTACGATGCGCGGCCATGTCTGCCCATCAGCGTACCGACGAGTCCGACGACGAAGCCTTCGACTATATAGTCGTCGGCGGCGGCTCTGCTGGCTGTATCGTCTCCGAAGCACTCTCTCGCGATCCCCACAAGCGCGTGTTGGTCTTAGAAGCGGGACTCCATGCCAACCAATGTCCCGAAACGCTGGCCGCTGATCAGTACAAGTACGCGTTCGTTCACCCGGAGCTACTATGGGAACGATTCTCGGTCCCGCAGTCTCGCTGCCGCAATGCACGATTGTTTCAGGGCTCTGGACGTGGTCTTGGTGGCAGTGGGTCTGTCAACGCGATGGTCTATACCCGAGGCAGCGCCTATGACTACGATAGCTGGGGACTGCCTGGTTGGCGCTACGCGGACGTCGTTCCGGACTTCCTAGAGATCGAGCGAACGCTCGGTGTGAATCGGCTGCCTCCCACTCAGTTCACAGAGTCCTGCATTGCGGCAGCACAGGAGTCTGGTTTTCAGCGCAAGGAAGACCTCAACGACGGGGCTCTGTGTGGATTCCTTGGCTACGAGTGGATGAATCTCGATCCAGCACGCAACGAACGACGCAGCTCCTATGTCTCGTTTCTTCGTCCTCATGAAGGACGCCCGAATCTCTCTGTTCGCACCTCAGCACAGGTGTGCAAAGTCCTTTTGTCCCCAACGGATGGCTCCCAAGCGATCGCCAAAGCAGAGGGAGTCGAGTATCTGATGGATGGGAAGCTACGCAGAGCGAGTGCTCGCTGCGAGGTGATTCTGTCGGCAGGTGCACTAGAAACCCCACGGCTCCTGATGCTCTCTGGCATCGGCCATGGAGCGGAGCTGCAAGCGAGCGGAGTGACCGCCATCGTCGACCTTCCAAACGTAGGAAGGAACCTCATGGACCATCCAAATGTCAGCCTCTTTTTCAAAGCAAAACAAGAGACAGACTGTCACTGGGCACAGCTCTACGGCTTTCACCGAGTTGGTCAGCACGTTCCGCCAGGTGAGGCGGACTCGTGCTTCGTTTTTTACAGCGCACGCTCGTCGTTCCGAGAAGGCATGCTGCGAATGTTGCCGACGATGGCGCTACCTCGATCGCTGTATCGTTTGGGCTGGCCCAAGCGAGCGATGCAAGCGCTGATCCGGGGAGCATTCCGCATCAGTGCGGTGCAGCGTTTGGTCCATCGGATGTACGGAATCGTGGTGATCTTGGGCAAGCCGGAAAGTCGCGGTCAGATCCGGATCGCGTCACCGAATCCCGCAGAAGCGGCGCTCATCGATTCGGGCTACTTTTCGGTCGATGCCGACCTGGAAACCATGGTAAATGGCGTCGAGCTGGCGCGAAAGATGGCGGGCAGCGCCAGCCTTGCTGCCTATGGCAACCGTGCGTTGATTCCGGGGAGCCGCAGCAAGTCCCGCGATCAGATCGCCCGCTTTATCAAACAGAACGTCATGACTACGTACCACTACGCTGGAACCTGTCGGATGGGCACAGACCTCGATTCGGTCGTCGATGGCGAGCTGCGGGTGCGCCGGGTCGCGGGTCTGCGGATTGCCGATGCTTCGGTGATTCCATCGGTGCCAGTCTCTGCGATGAACGCGCCCAGCATGCTGATCGGTTATCGCGCCGCACGCTTTTTGACGGCACAGTAAGGTGGTTCATGAACGTCTGTATGCTCGTCGCAAACCCGATTCTGTATGACGGGCGGGTGATTCGTCATGCCCGCACCCTCGTCGAAGCGGGGCATCGAGTCACCGTGCTGGGCGTAATTGGTCCCAACGATGCCGATGGCGACTTGCCGCCCGAAACACCGTTTGAGGTAAAGCGACTGCGGCGTCAGCGCCAGGGACTGATCCCGAGGCTAACCTGGGCAAGCACCGCGCTAAGGCAGCGTACGGCATATGCCATCGGGCGTGTTCTACCTAAGTCCTGGCTCAGATCCTTGCCGGAGCTTGCCGATCTAGCGATCGCGACCTCGGCGGTAGAGCTAGCATTCATGGCAGCCGCGCAGCCGTTCGATGTCTACCACGGCAACGATCTCAATACGCTGCCTGCGGTGGCGTGGGCCGCAGGTCTGCGCAAGCGACCGTACGTCTACGATGCCCATGAATTCTACGTCGAGGAGTCACCGACTCTCAGTGATTTCGACCGGCGGGCGCGTCAGCTCTGCGAGCAGCGGCATAGCCAGCATGCAGCGGCGGTTATCACCGTCAACGAACTGCTGGCCTCAGAGCTAGCGCAGCGCTACGGCATCGAGCGACCGGTAGTGATTCGCAACGTACCACCGCTGTTTGCCACCACCGACCCGCTCGAACGACCCATCGGGGAACCCGGTACGCTACGGCTGCTCTATCATGGGACACACATTGGTCTGCGACAGCCGGGCACGGACGATGTGTTGCGAGCGATGGCGAGACTGGCCGGGGAGGTACAGGTTCGTCTCACGCTGCGGGGTCAGATTTCGGGGTCGGAACAGGTCGAGTTGTGGCGACGAGTCGAAGCGCTTGGACTGACGGGACGAGTGGCCATTTCGCCCCCCGTATCAGGACCAACGGCCCTGATGGCTGCAGCGATCGCCGGACACGAGGAGGTCGGCCTTGCCTTTCATCCTCCCCTAGCTGGCAATTTCCGACTCGCGACCTCAAGCAAGGTCTACGAATATCAGATGGCCGGGCTAGCGGTCTGCGCAACCGATGTTCCCGGAAATCACATCATCCTCGATGACAGCGCTGGTGAGTTCTACCCGTTTGGAGACGATGCCGCGCTGGCCGCAGTGATTCGAGGTCTGGCCATGAACCGTGAGCGACTCCGGCTGCTACGCCATCACGCTCGGGCTCGGGCGGTGACCGAGTTTTCGTGGGACAGCGAACGGCTGCGGCTGCTTGGGGTGTATGACCGGCTTGCCACTCGGATGTGACTATTCGCGGCGCTGCATGCTACGCGTTCCGATCGATGGTAGAGACGGAATCGTACGCTCAGCAGCAGGCGGTGGAGCCAGAGGTGGTTCGGCATGAGGCATCGCCACGGGTGCAGGTGAAGGCGGCGCAAACGGTGGCGGGGCTTTTCCAGCAAGCGGCGGCGGCGTAATCGCCGATGGTGCCACGGGAGCCGGAGCTGGCACCACGCCTGCCGACGCAGCAGGAGTCGTTACCGGTGAAGCAGGCTTGGCAGCAGCGCTCCCGATCAGGCCAGCCAACTGCGCATCGGAAACAAAGGTCACTCGCGTCGCCATTACCTCACCCAGTAGGCGACCGCCTTGGTGGATGCGAACCACCTCGCGCGCCTTCAGCGTTCCAGAAAAAAGTCCGACGATCAGCGCGTCACCGACCTCGGTATCTTCGCAGGAAACTGCACCCGTGCGGCCAACCACCAGGCGCCCAGCGACGCGCAGTGGTCCTCCCTCCAGATGTCCATCAACCATGAGGTCTCCGTCGGTCTCAAGCTTGCCGACGATCTTGGTTCCTGCCCCGATGGTGGTCTGTGTCTTTGTCATTGTGGCCGCAGGATACAAGCCCAACCCGGCCCTTCGCAACGATGGCCTTCATCAGCAGGCCCTTCGCAACGCGGCCAAGAAGGTCGATAATGACAATATGCCCCCACCTGGATCGGCGCTCAGTGCTCCCCCCCAAGCAGCAGCAGTGGCGGTCGCGCTCCCTGCTGCGATGTCAGATCCCGTCGCGCAGCAAGCCAAAGACACAGCGTGGAACTTCCCGGTCGCCTTTTGGACCGCCAACATCATCGAGCTGTGCGAGCGCGCCGCGCACTACGCCTGGTTCATCCTGGTCACCGTCTATCTGACTACGACGGTTGGCTACAGTGACATCCAGGCCGGGTACATCACCGGTTGCTTTGCGGCGCTGCTCTACCTTCTGCCGTTTCTGGCGGGCGCATTTGCCGATCGCGTCGGTTACCGGAAGGCGTTGCTGCTCGCGCTGCTGCTGTTGACCGTCGGATACGCCGGATTGGGCCTATTTGCCATCAAGCACATTGTGCTGCTGCCCATGGCACTGGTCATGGTCGGTGGCTCTCTGGTAAAGCCTATCATTACAGGCACCGTCGCCCGCTCCTCTACCCCAGAGCGCCGTGCCCGCGCCTTTAGCCTGTTTTACATGATGGTCAACATCGGCAGCTTCTTTGGGAAAGGGGCGGCGGAGCCGATTCGTAAGACGGTTGGACTGGGAATGATCCCGCTGCTGTCATCGGGCGTGACCGCGATCGGCCTGGTGTGTGTTGCCCTGCTCTACTGGCCTACAGAGGTTCGCGAGCCCGGTGCCGAGGGTCCGATCTCGCTGAGCCACGCGGTGACCAAACTGGTGCGCGATCTCACTCAGGTGCTGCGCTCAGGACGACTGATGGCGCTGGTGCTCATCACCGCTGGTTTTTGGATCATTCAAAGCCAGATGTACTCCTCGATGCCCAAATACGTATTCCGCATCGTTGGTGAACATGCCAGCCCAGAGCGTTACGCCAACGTCAACCCCATCATGGTGATGTTATCAGTGGTGCCGATCACCTGGCTGTGTAAGAAGCTCACCCCGCTGACCTCGATCGCGATTGCGCTGGGACTGATTCCGCTATCTGCGCTGTGTATGGCAATTCTGCCAAGACTAGTCGGCACCTCGCTCCCCATCCATCCCGTGACGCTGGCGATGGTGATGGGAATCGCGCTGCAAGGACTCTCAGAGTGCTTCCTAAGCCCTCGCTATTTGGAGTACGCCTCGCGCCAAGCACCACCCGGGAAAGAGGCGCTGTACATGGGCTACTCCCACCTGAATCTGTTCTTTTCGTGGATGATCGGGTCGATCATGTCGGGCTATCTGCTCGACGCGTTCTGCCCCGATCCAAAGAAACTCTCCGTGGCGGAACGGACGGTTCACGAGCTGGCACTGCGCGGACTTGGTCCCCTGCCTAGCGCGTATGCGCACTCCCATTATCTGTGGTTTACGTTTTTCGGAATCGGTGTGGTTGCCTTCTCTGCTCTCCTCACCTTCGCCTTCCTCACTCGCAACCGACCGACCGAAGCCCATCGCCAGGATCGGCCCGAGCCTGCCACGTAAGCGCGCATCGTACCCAAGCGCCAATGTTGCGGTCGCTGCTGCATGATGTGGCGAGTCACCCAAACGACGGCTTGACAGGAAAAGCTGAGTCGCGGTAGCTATTTGGGCTCTCAAACGGCTGCAAACCTACTGCGGCCACCCAGCCTCCACCAATGGAACTGCGTCCGGTGTGCTGGGCTCTAGCTTCCACAACCTTCATACGCAGGAAAGACAAGTAAGATGCCCTCGAATCGCATTGGCCTCCTCGGCAAAAAGATCGGTATGACCCAGATGTTCACCCCGCAGGGCGACCGAATTGGCGTCACGGTGGTTCACGTCGGAAACTGTGTCATCCTCGGCAAGCGCACCATCGAAAAGGATGGTTACTCGGCCGTGCAGATCGGCTACGGCGAGAAGCCGCTCCGTCTGTGCACCAAGCCAGAGCTTGGTCTGTACTCGAAGCTCAACGTCAAGCCAGCCCGCATCGTGCGTGAGTTCCGACTCGATCCGAAGCAGGTCGATGCGCTCGAAGTCGGCAAGTCGGTGGCTCCTTCCGCCATCTTCAAGCCGCTTACCTTCGTGGACGTTGTCGGCCAGAGCAAAGGCAAGGGCTTCCAAGGCGTCGTCAAGCGGCACCACATGGCCGCGTCGGTTGCCAGCCACGGTAGCCACGAGTTCTTCCGCCACGGTGGTTCGATTGGTTGTCGTTTGACCCCAGGCCGTGTCCACAAGGGCAAGCGCATGACCGGTCACATGGGCGATGAACGAGTCACCGTCGAAAGCGTCGCTCTCATCGAGGTTCGCGATGCCGAGGGACTGCTGGTGCTGCGTGGATCGGTACCGGGCTGCAATAACAGCTACGTCACCGTCCGCAATGCCACGAAGCGTCTCGGTGCTGTCCGGCTGACCGAGGCTGAGCAGGATCAGAAGAAGCGCAGCGCAGGCGTCAAGAAGGCAGCCGCAGGTGCCAAAAAGAAGTAACCGGTAGCAAGCTCGTCGATGGGATCAGCAGGCATATTAGGAGACCGCAGAGGGCGTCACGATGCCTTCTTCAAGCGGGCACAGCGCGAGAATTTCGCGGCTCGTGCGGTCTACAAACTGCAAGAAATCGACGAGCGCTACGTTCTCTTTCACCCCGGTCAGCGTGTGCTCGACCTGGGCTGTCGGCCGGGTTCGTGGCTGCAATATGCGGGTCAGAAAGTAGGATCCAAGGGCGCTCTGGTGGGAATTGACCGCCAGGCGCTCCAGGTTGCCGTCAAAGATGCGCGGATTCTCGTGGGCGATGTCTTCGAGATAAGCGGTGCCGAGCTGCGAGGTAACCTCTCCGAGTTCGATGTTGTGCTGTCGGACATGGCACCGGATACCACTGGCATCCGTCACGTCGACCAAGCTCGCAGTGAGGGTCTGTTCGAGCGAGCGGTGGATCTGGCCGAAGAGCTTTTGTCACCGGGAGGTTCGTTCCTCGGCAAGCTGTTCCAAGGTCCGGACTTTCAACGGCTGCGCGCCCGCCTGCAAGCTGGCTTTTCCGAAGTGCGAGTGGTCAAGCCCGATAGTTCCCGCAAAGAGTCGATCGAGCTGTACATCCTCGCGTTACGTCGCAAAGCCCCTCTGTAACTCTTCCCACATTCAAGGAGTCTGACCGTGCGTACCGTGTTTATGGGCTCGCCGGAGTTTGCCGTTCCGTGTCTGGCCGCGCTGCACAAGCACAGTCAGGTGGTCGCGGCGGTGTGTCAGCCCGACAAGCCTTCGGGTCGTGGCCAAAAGCTCCAGCCACCGGCGGTGAAGGTCTTTGCGGAATCGCTCGGACTGCCGGTCCTGCAGCCGCTGTTTCTGCGTCCCAGCAAGTCGAACTTCGTGGATGAGCTGAGAGCCTTGGCACCGGATCTGGTGGTGGTCGTGGCCTATGGTCGAATCTTGCCTCCCGAGGTGCTGGCGATTCCGAAATATGGCTGCTGGAATGTTCATGGCTCCCTTCTGCCGCGCTACCGAGGAGCGGCACCGATTCAGTGGGCACTGATGCGCGGTGAAAAGCGGACCGGTGTCACGCTGATGCAGATGGATGCTGGACTCGACACCGGCCCGATGCTCCGGACGATCGAGGTTCCCATTGGTCCGGACGACACCGCTGGCACCCTGCACGAAACACTGAGCCAGCTCGGGGCGAAGCTTATCGAAGAAGCGGTGCCGCAGCTTGAGCAAGGACACGTTCCGCAGCCGATTCCTCAGGACCATGCGCTCTCGACACTGGCACCACTACTGGACAAAGAACATGGTCGCGCTGACTTTACGCGTTCGGCAGAGCTTGTCTGTGGGCACCTACGCGGCGTCGATCCATGGCCAGGGGGTTACACGCTGCTGCCCCCCGGTTTGGCGGGTGCCGAAGCAGTACCGCTTAAGCTGTTTCTCCCCAAGGTTTCGTCGGGCAGAGGTCGACCCGGTGAGGTACTGGGACTCGATCGAGACGGTCTTCACGTTGCCTGTGGCGAAGGCGCGGTGGTGATTCCAGAAGCACAGTTGCCAGGCCGCAAGCGCATGTCTACCCAGGCCCTGTGTGCAGGTTTGACGCTACCTCGAGGAACCATCCTCGACGAAGGTCGACCGAACCCACTACTCAGCTAACTCGCCCCCCCGTATTCCCTCGTGCCGGTATCGATCACAGCTCGCTCCGCCGCTTCGAATCCTGCCATCGCAATCGGCCTGCTCGGATCGCTGCTGATGTGGCCCGTTGCCGGGCATTTCCGCATCGACCTGGTTCGCTGTGAGGCATGGCCGCCCTGGCCACAACGCCTGGGGCTGTGCCTCCTGTACCTGCTAGGAACAATGCTGCTGTTTGGATCGTGGCAGAGGCTGTTGCGACTGGCCCAGTCGGGCAAGCTGTCGTCGCGAAAAACCTGGCTGACGATCACGCTGTGGCACTCCGCCATCCTGCTGTCACGACCGTTTCTGTCCGATGATCCACTGTTCTACGTGGCGATTGGGCGGGTGCTGCATGCCTCGCATGGATCGCTGCTGCGTCCGCTCGTGGACGTGCTCGGAGCGAAGGATGAAGTCCTACGACTGATGCCCGAGCACTGGCAGCGCGGAACCTCGGCCTATCAGTACGGCTTCCACGGACTGGCCTGGTTGGTGGAGGCGGTTCCGGGTCTGTCTGTGGCCGGTCGAATCGCGGCCTATCAAGTAATCTCGCTGGGAGTGGTGCTATCGACCTGCATCGTCTCGTCTGCGATTTCCCGACGTCGCGGTCAGCCGGCCGCGTATGGAGCAGCCCTGATCGGTCTGTGCCCTCTCACTGTGCTAGAAGGAACGATGTCGGCACATAACGATGTGTGGCTGATGCTGCTGACCGCGCTTGCCGCGTGGCTGTGGCTAGGCCGCTATCGATGGACGGCGCTGCTGCCCCTGCTGGCTGGGCTGCTGGTCAAGCTGTCGGCGCTGCTTGCGCTCACAACATTTGGGCTGACCGCCATCAAACCGCATCTCCGAATCCGCCCGCTCACGCTGATGGGGCTGGGAGCCTCGCTGCTGCTGCTGGCGGTGGTAGCGCTGCGGTGGCTGCATTTCGACGGGCAGGTGGTGTCGGTGGTCTTTGGTAGCCCCACCTTACCGTGGGATCACTGCACCCGCTCGCTCGAATGTCTGCCGCGCTCGATCCTGCGCTATGGCTTCGACCGCCCGGATCTGTCCTATGTCGTCGGAATTGGCTTTCGCATCGCAGGTGGGTTGTGGCTTTTGCGCATCGCGTGGCGCTATCAGAATCCAGCGGCGGCCACGGCTTGGGGGTTACTGACGTACTACCTGTATCTGCACGGCTGGGCGCAGAGCTGGTATTTCCTATCGGTGCTGCCGCTCGCTCCGTTTCTTTCCGTTCGACACGCTCGTGTACTAGAAGTGCTGTGTGGCTCAGCCTGTGCGTATTATGCGCTCGCCTTGTTTCGTAACTGCCTCACCGAGCCGTGGCAAGTCGCCCTGTGTGAGCTTGTCGAGTGCCTCATCACTACACTTCCACCCACAGTGGTACTGCTTCGGAAGGAATCCCTAGCTTATGTCCGTTCCTCAACTTGATAGCCCCGAGTCCTTGCCCGCGGCCGCGAGTCACGCCATACCGACGGCCGAGCCCAGCTCTCCCAAAGCCCCTGATGCCTTCGCTGGTCAGCCGCTGATCATTCGCTTCGCCGGTGTCGGCAAGAGCTTCCGTCGTTTCGACTACCAGCCATTTCTGCTGCGCAACCTGCTGCTGCGAATCACAGGACGAGCCCACAAAGCCCGCGAGTTTTGGCCCATTCGCAACGTCAGCTTCGACATTCGCCGTGGCGAGACGGTCGGCGTGGTCGGTCAAAATGGCTCGGGCAAAAGCACACTGCTGCGGCTGATGGCGGGGGCCTGTTACCCAAGCGAGGGCACGATCTCTGTCCGAGGCCGAATCGCTCCACTGCTCGCGCTGGGTGCCGGATTTCATCCGGACATGACGGGGCGCGAGTGCGTCGAGGTCAATGGCACCGCGCTCGGCCTGACCCGCAGCGAGATCCG
>CALLYL010000639.1 GCA_937859535.1 uncultured Myxococcales bacterium | reverse complement strand
CGTCGCAGCAGTCGACGAGCATCTGAAGCTGACCGAGCACGAGCGCCAGCGCCGATTCCGTCCTGTACTGGAACGGAACCCGCTTTGAATCGAAAGCCAGCTCGGTGGCGAGTTACTGGATGAACCAGAGTTGGCAGAGCCCAGATACCGGCGAGCTCTTGTTTGTGGGGGAATCGGGCATCACCAGCTATGTTGGCGGTACCTTCACTCGGCTGATCACCGTCGGTACATATGGCTGGGTGCAGGACGTGGACGGAGTGACCGGGAGCGATACCTGGGCCGTGGGTTTCGGCGGCGCAGCCTGGAAACGGAAGTTGCCAGCAGGATTCACCACCATCCCAACCGGAACCACGGTAGACCTGGATGCGGTTCGTGTCGTCAGTAGCAATGAAGTGTATCTGGGAGGAGATCAGTCGACCCTCCTCCGCTATGACGGAAGTACGTTCAAGACGGTGACTCTGCCAGCGCTTCGCTTCGGCATGCGCAACTACCGCATCGTACTCGGCATGGCCGGAGAACTAAGTAGTCCTCGCGGTCTGTGGGTACTGGTCAGCGGTGGAGAAGTCATCGAGCTACACGAAGGCAAGCCGCCCGTTATCCATTCGATTCTGTTCGAAGGCAACAACCTCGCATTTACCAGCCCCGATGAACTCGTAGTGGTCGGTAGCGGTGATTGCATCGTCCGCAAGAAGCTCTGATCCAACCCCTATTCCCAAGGGGCGCGGACAAGCACCGGAAGCCCGAGGTGGTGATGGATCATCCTACTGCGGAGGAACGGTGGCCTTTTTCAACAGAGCACGCTGGGTGTCGAGTATGCTGCGTGCCTCGTTTTCGCTTTTCACAAATGAGACTGGGTAGCTTTCGCCGCTGAGAAGCGCGATGCCTCGCTGAACGAGATTACTCAGCAACCGCATGGTGGTGCTGGCACCATAGATCGCGGTGTGGCTTGGATCGACCGATCCCCTACGCTCTATGTTCTCTTTCTGACGCTTGCGCGCCTCGTGGCTGATTCCGGTCGTGTACCGACCATCAGCCAGCAGCAAGATGTATCCGTACCGAGCCAGCAGTACGTCACTGAGCTCTCTGACTCTAACGACGTCCTCCACCTGCATCGTTCCATAGACCCGAACGAACATCATGTCGCCTTCAATGGAAAACTGGTTTTGAGAAGCGGAAGCCTCCTGCGTCCCCACCGTGTTCGCTGCCATGGCTGCTACTAACCCCAGTACACAGTAATCTACTACACCGAGCAAAGATCGTCGCCGTGATAGCAACAAAAAACGGCCTATGGGGGGCACTCCCAACGGCTCACATTGCTAGACACCCAGTCCCATCACTCCAAGCGTACAGCGATGCAAACCATTTCCCTGATGTGCTCAGACAGAACTGGGGAATCGATCATGGCACGCGTCGACGGAGTCGATATGTTAGGCGATGAAGTCGGTTTCCTGCTCGTAGTAGCGCAGGACGATGTAAATGGTCTGCGGGAGCTTGTACTCCTCAAGGACCAGCGTCTTTATCTCGGCATCCCAGAGCATCAGGTCGCGACCCTGCCCGTCGACCGAGTAGCCTGGCTGAATCTCGACCGAGAGATCACCTCGGGGACGCGCCGTGACCTTGAGATCGCCGCTGAAGCCGAAGACCACGCCGGGGGCGTGCATCATCTTGTTGTGTAGACGGCGCTTCTCGATGTGGTACCGCTCGGCATCGTTCCAGTCATGCTCGGTGGTGAGAAAGCCCTTAAAGAAGTTGATCCGCTTGAAGCCCTTGACTTTGCTCTCACTCTCAGTCGCCATCGTGCCCCTCGCTGGGAACCCTGGTTAGAAGTTTCCTATTTCTTGGAACCGTCGGAAGGCGTCTCGCTGCCGCTAGGCGCTGTGCCTTCATCACTTGGTACTTCGCGCTTCTCGATCTCAATTTCGACGCGTGGCCCACGCTGCTGGACGTTGCCCTCCACGCTGGCCGTGCCCGTCACCTTCGCTACGTCGCTGCCTTCCGGTCGAGCGACCTCCGTCTTGGGCTTTTCGACGTCGTGGATGAGGTCATCCGCGCTGACCTCTTGAATCTCGTCGCCACCAATTTCTTCGACGCTGACATCGAGGTCGACCTTCGGCTTTCGGCCCCGCACGCCACCTTCAACGGTTGCGCCCAACCCCGCCCGAGGAATCTCCTCGTCGTCGTCCAGCGTGCCTTCGGTCTTGGTAACAGGAGTCTGGCTGCTTGGGTCATCGTGCGCCATCGGCTCAACTGCCACCTCGGGCTTCTTCTCGACCGAACCCGGTGCAGCCAGCGCCGGCTCAAACGCCGAGTCCTCATCGATCTGGGTCGAAGGACTCGCATCGTTGTTGGCCAGCTCGATCAGCGCCGAACTGGTCTGCTCGCCCGCAGTTTCTGTCCCGCTCGTGCCACTTTCGACGCTCACTTCGACATTCTGTTCGAGGCCAGCACGGGCCAGCAGCTCTTTCATAATGTCATCGAGACGGAACTCACGAGCGCCCTCGAAGCCGTATTTGCTCGACGTAATCTCGCGACCCTCGACTGGAGCGTTATCGGCCTTGGCAGCACCGGTAATCGGCGGAAGCTGCCGTTTCTTGGTGCCGAACAGCTCGTACACCGATGGATTCGGTGGTGGCGGCGGCATCACCGGCTCTTTCGGGTAATCCGGCTCGCCGGTCTCGGCATCCATCGGCAGCGGGGTGACCACTTCTTGCCCGATGTTGACGCCTGATGAGACGCCGATTCGATAGAACTCGCGCTCCTCAACGGCCAGACGCGGATCTTCGAACTTCAGCATGTAGGTGCTGTGCGACGGCTTCTCCATCTCGATGATTTCATGAAGCCGGATGATCGACTGACTGGTGACGTCCTTGAACTTGTGCGGCATCACCACTACAAACGAGTGCGCCTTGTCGACTGGCGGCAGGATCACTGTATCGATTCCGACCGTCGACGAAGTACCGATTCGGAAGCCGTTAAACGGCCACTCATTTTCGGCCAAATGCGGCTCGAATCCGGTAAACAGCGAGATAAACAGCTTGAGCCCACGCACCGTGCCGCGCAGACGGTACAGCTCCATCGCCTTCTTGATCAAACGGCGCTTCTTACCGACCGGCCAATCGGGCTCAAGCAGCATTGCCGACCAGGCCGCCAGCCACGGCAGAAACTGCTCCGGCGTCTCGTACGAATCAAAGTACAGATGGATCGAATCGAGCATCGTCTCGATCGAGCCGAACAGATGCTGAATGACCCATAGTAGGTCGCGTACGTAGTTCCGGCCCGTAGCGTCGGAACGCTGATAGATTGCGGGCAGCCACTTGATGTAGCTCTCACGCGAAATCCACAGCGTCACATCGTCGGACGCGTAGACCATCTGGCCACGCTGCGGCTTCTGCTCGAGGATGGTGTCCTTTTCCTCGTAGCTTTCCTTGAACAGCACCGCACCGACCTTGAGACCGGAGTGCTGGACCAGTAGCAGAGCCTTTTGCAACGTCAGCCCAACCACGTCGGGGACGCGGACCAGGCGACGCTGCATCGGCTCGCGCTCGTGGAGCATCAGATCATCTCCTGGCGGACGCGCTCAACGACGGCGACGTTGACAACGTGCGGCAGTTCATCGTCCTTTAGGCGCACGCTGTCGACGTTGATGCGGCGGTCCTCATCGTAGATCTGGATGGACTCGATCGCCTCAATGCCGGGGATGTCCTCGACCATATGCACCAGGTCGGTGCGATACACGGGGCGTCCAAACGGCCAGCCCTTGCCGTCTTTGCCACCGACGAGCGGGTGCAAGTAACGACGCATACGCTGCTCGATCTCGGTGCGCAGACGCTCGCTCTGACCGACCGTGCGACGGATCAGCGTGACCTTCAGCGAGATTTCGACGTAGTCCGGCTTGGTCACATCAAGAATCGTCGTGATGAGCCGCCGCTCGTCGAGATAGTTGCGAACGAAGCGACACAGCTCCGGCGGTGGAACCAGCTTGCGGGTCAGATCCAGGTTCTTTTCGTCGCCACGCGGGATGATGACCAAGTGAACATGGCCCGCCTGATCATCCGAGGCCAGTGCCTTGGCACGAGCAATGCTGGTCGTCGAGCGCAACGCCAGCGTCTCGAAATCTTCCGCAGTGACGGCGCGATCGCGGCTCTTGATCTGCAGCGGTGCACGCTCTTTGGCTTGCTCGACCGTTTCAGCATCAGCACCGCCGACCGCCGGAAGGACGTTGTAGACCTTCTCGATATACGGCACGGCGCGGGTCAGCGAGGTCAACGTGAACGCATTGACGTTGCCTTTGCTACCACCACCGACACGGTATTCGTTGGCAATGACGGTGTTGCGGCTGACCGGTGGCACCATGCCTCGGATTCCGTCGCCGAACCGCACCTGCCGCGTCAACGGATCGATAATGTAGTGTCGGGACTTCGGGTTCGACTCGAAGAAGCTCTCGACTTCCTTCCAGCGAACCATGTAACCGCCTTCGCGATCTTCCGCGACGCGCACCGCATGCTCTCCTAGCTCCTCGATCTCTTCAGGAATCGGATCTTCACGCTCGCGAACATCGATCACCTGACCGCCCAGCAGTGGCCCGTGGAGGAGCGTATAGCTCTGGAGCGGAGTCCCATCGGATGAGCCCAGGATCTCATCGCGAATGGTACGAACGTTGGCCACCTCAACGGTGTTCTGGAGAATGCGACGGATACGCGGCGGCTTGATGTAGCCACCCATTTCCAGGCGCGCCCGAATCCAGAAGCGGTCCTCGGTAAACTTGAGGGTCTTGTCCATATCGTCCGGACCGACAAAGTCGATGAAGCCGGACTCTGTAAAGTTCTTGGTTCCGTCCGCTACAACCAGGGTCACCCACGCCCGCCCGTTGTAGTACTCCCACGCGACGCGCTGTTCCGGTTCCCAAATGGTCTTGCGCTTCTCGTAGTAGTGCGTCAGATGCTCTGCATGAGAGAAGTCCTGCTCCAGCACTGAACTTTCTTGGAACTGAAAGTACAGGCTCATCGTTTCGTTCGGAAGACGATGGTCGAAGCCCAGATAGACAGCCGCGCCCTCATCGGGAATTGCTTGGAAAGGTTGGAACGGACGGTATTCGTTTTTCTCTTCTTCCGAGCGATCGCGATACCGGAAATCGTTATACGCAACGAAGTATTTTAGGTGATCGAGATCGGTCTGATACCGGATACCGATACTCTTAAATGCAGGTGGACGGAGTGGCCGCTCATCGCGCCAAACCCACTTGTCATTATCGAGCATGTACGCACCAGGAATACCGAAGTCACCTTGCTCGATGCGAATACGAATCCAGTAATTCGGCTCGCCTGTCACTTCACCCGGTTGCAGATCCGGAGGCCGGTTAAAGCGCACCGTTCCGCTCTTGGTGAAAGCATTGGTGGCGTCGACAAATCCAAGCACACTCTGTTCCCAGCCCTGCGGTGGTTTTCCCGAAGGAGTGCTCTTGCCAAGGATTCGCCACTTCTTCCCATCGAAGTACTCCCACGACATGATGAGGTCATCACTCGCTTTGGGAGCTGGCGCGATCTGTGGATCGCTGAGCGCAAAGTCGATCTCGACCTGCACACCAACCTGGCTGAGCGTCTCTTGAGAGGCCAAATACAGGACGTGATCCGGCTTCGGCTCTGTACCAAATGGATGGACGTTCTTGCCCAGATCAAGCGCGATAAAGACGTTGTTATCCAGGTTGGCAAACGCCTGATCGGGAAGGATTCCTTCTCCCGTCACTTCGATGACACCGCGAACGGTATCAACCTCAGTCTCTGCTGCGCTGCGCGGAACCTCTGCCAGACGGCCCCGGAGCCAGTATGTCTCTAGTCCGTTGACCGTGGTTTTCTGAATATCGACCACGCCTTGGAAAATGACCTCACCGCGCTCTACTTCAAGCTGCGATAGTGTCAGTTCGCGCCAGCGACGGCCATTCCAGTATTCCCAGTTTAGGAGTCGCGCCAGATCGCGGCCACCATGTTCAGGAGCTGTCAAGCGAAGCCGCAGCACTGTCGAGTCGTTGATACCAATCAGTCGCTCATCACCCAGGTAGATGAAACGATCGACGCGCTCGGCACCGGCAAACGCCAGAAAGCCATCCGTACGCTCTCCCTGAAGGTACGGAGAGTTGTCCGAATACGCCTCATCAAAGTAGGAAAAGCAGCGATCCAGGCTCGCGCTGATCACGGTCAGATCGCGCTGCGTTTCGAACAGAACGGCATCTTCCTCATCGGCCTGCGGAGTCGACACTTGCAGACCACGACGGATTGTCTGCCGTTCGACGCCTTCCGCTAGCTTGAACGTAAGGAGTGCGCGTGCCGGCTGAGCCGCCTGTAGCTTGATTCCCAACATATCCAGGAAGGTCAGGTAGTTCTTCTCTGGTACTTTGTTGAGACGATACAAAATCAGCTCTGTCATCCATGAACAGAGCTCAAGGATTGTGATACCTGGATCAGAGGGATTGTGGTTCGTCCACTCTGGACAGTACCTGGGAATCAGCCGAATGGCTTCGGCGATGATATCGGCGTACGTCCGATCGTCCAGTTTCGGCGTCGGGATCATTCTTGATCGCTCCTGCGCAGATAGAACGGATAGACGAGGTTTCGAGTAACGTTCTGGCCGCGAATCTTGTACTTGATATCGATGATCAGCTTATGAGGCTCTATCGGGTCGGGATTGGCGTCGGCAAAAACATCCTCAACGCGTGGTTCCCATTTCTCAAGTGCCTCGACAACATAGTGGGCTGCTAGACCGGCGGTGTTGACGTTGTTCGGAGCAAACAGCAGCTCGTGAATATCGCATCCGAAGTACGGACGCATCACGCGCTCGCCGGGAGCAGTGCCAAGGATGATCAAGATAGACTCGCGCACGAGATCATCGAGAGAGCTCTGCGCCATCCCGCCGTGGCGGTCTATCATCACCGGATAGCGCCATCCTTTTCCGAGGAAGTTGCGCGCCATTTTCTGTCCCTTTTCTCCTCACCAGCAGTGCAGCTTGTGCGTCAAAAGGAAACGCTTACACCGCTATCTGCAAGCCCCAGTAACTTCTACCCCAGCGAAGCAAGAATATAACCGATCCAGTCCCGTAATTTTCATACCCAAATGACTCGGCACCCAACTTTCTTGCTTCGCTGATCACTTGATTAGGAATCGCTCGTAAGGACACTCCGTACATCGACTCCTGATTCAGCAGAGTGCGACTCCCATGCGACTCTCAACCGATTCCCATCGGCTTCCTACTCGGCTAGATCCTCCGCAGAGAACCGGCCCTCGATGAAGTGGCCGCAGGTCTTGGCCGTACAGCGCACGATGGTCACGCGCTCACGTTTGGTGACAGTGAGGGTGTCGCCTTGACAAAACGGGCACTTAAGGTTCGAGGCTTTCCCGGCCTGCACCAGTTCCAACACATCCTGCCAGTAGATGATGTCGTCTTCGCTCACGCTGCCCTCCCCAAATGAACTGACACCAACGCCCCACCCGAACGAGTCCCTCATCGTGTCAGTCGTCGTCAGAATCTGGTGGTGTGGTGGGAGCTATCGTATGGCGCTTTTGGTCATGAAATCAACCGTTATGCCGCACCGAGGACGGCAGCGCGATGGCGGCGGTCAGGGCCGCGCATGATATGGTGGTCATCAGATGTCCGGTCAAGTCATCGAACGCCAACCCATTACTATCGTCGTCGACGCCATGGGCGGTGACCAAGCCCCCGAGGAAGTGGTCAAGGCGGCCTGTGCGCTATCGCTCGAACAGCCAGTCGGTGAAAAATCGAACCCGGTCAAGTCGAGCGGAGACAAACCGAGCACGGAAAAGTCGACCCGCGAAAGATCCGACGGAAGCGAGCCGCTGCATCTGCTGCTGGTCGGCGACGCACCGCGCCTGCATGAGCTGCTGATGAAACAGCGCTACGATGCGGAGCGGCTGGCGATTCATCACGCGAGCCAAGTCATCACGATGGACGAATCGCCACGTGAAGCGCTGCTGCAAAAGCCCGATAGCAGCATTGCGGTAGCGGCGCGGTTGTGTGCAGAGGGACGAGCCTCCGCGCTGGTCTCGGCCGGTAACACCGGTGCCGCCGTGCTGTCCTGCCTACAATACTGGCGGAGACTGCCAGGCATCCGTCGCTGCGCACTGGCGGCGGTTTATCCGACCGAGGTTCGACGCGGCGAAAAAGACGATCCCTTTTCGCTGATCTTGGATGTAGGGGCGACGCTCGATGTCACGGCGGATGATCTGGTGAGCTTCGCGGTCATGGGCTCGGCCTATGCCTCGCGGATTTCGAAGAACCCTCGCCCCA
The DNA here is from genome assembly GCA_937859535.1 of uncultured Myxococcales bacterium. GTDB lineage: Bacteria > Myxococcota_A > Polyangia > Palsa-1104 > JAEUJZ01 > JAEUKA01. The sequence goes on along the minus strand of CALLYL010000639.1, from coordinate 7,371 downwards.
AGGTCGCACTGCTGTCCAACGGTGCCGAGGCTGGCAAAGGCCCCAAAGAGGTCGTCGTCGCGCATGCCCGGCTCAAAGAGCTGCGCGGGATTCAGTTTATCGGCAACGTCGAGGGCGTCGACATTCCACGCGGCGTCGCCGATGTCGTGGTCTGCTCGGGCTTTGTCGGCAACGTCGTCCTCAAGATGCTCGAAGGCGTCTCCGAAACGGTGGTCCGACTGGCTCACTACGCGTACAAAGAAAAGCTGATGTGGCGGGCGGGTCTTGCCATGCTGTCGGGTGGAATCGGCAAGCTCAAGGATCTCACCGACTGGAAACAGTATGGCGGAGCGCCGCTGCTCGGGTTTGATCACCTGCTCATCAAGGCGCACGGTCGCAGCCAAGCCCAGGCGATCCAGAACGCCATCAAAGTCGCCAAAAAGGGCGTCTCCAGTGGCCTTTTGCCCGACATTGAGCGTGGCCTCCGAGAGGCGGGCAATCTCACGGTTCCCTCGGGCGAGCAGACCTAAGTGAGCGCGCTGATGGACAAGTCTGCGAAGAGCAGCCCGAGCCAGCCTGAGCCGAGCATTCCCAACGTGATTTATCGCTGGGATCTCGACAAGACCTACCTACGTACCGATTTTGATACCTTCATGTCGCTCCTAAAGACTGCGTTCGAGGACGCGGGCGACAAACGTACCGTGCCGGGAGCAGCCACGCTGCTGCGGGAACTGCGGCAGTCGGGCGGTGGTCGGGCGCGAATCTGCTTTATTTCCGGATCGCCTCGCCAAATGCGCAAGGTGCTGACCGAAAAGCTGCGCCTCGATGGGATCGAGTTTGATGAGTTCGTACTCAAACCGAACCTGCGCAACATGTTGACCGGACGATTTCGGGCCCTGCGCGAGCAGGTCGGCTACAAGCTCCCGGCGCTGCTGGCCGGACGAGCAGGAGTGACCGCCGAGACGCGTGAGGTCTGCTTTGGCGACGATGCCGAGTCAGATGCACTCATCTATTCGCTCTACGGTGACTTGCTCGCGGGTCGCATTGAGCGTTCGCTGCTTGAACAGATCCTGCGCAGCGCCGGCACCTACGAGGATGATGCAGCTCGTACGGTGTCGATCTTCGAGTCGCTGCCCCACTCCGAAGCCGTCGAGCGCATCTTCATTCACCTCGATCGCAAGTCCCCACCGGGCAAGTTCGATCGCTACGGCGGGCGGCTTGTCCCCATCTACAACTACTTTCAAGCCGCTCTGGTGCTGTTTCAAGATGGACGACTCGAAGCTGCGGCGGTAGTTCGGGTCGCAGTCGAAATGGTCGATCGCCACGCCTACAGCGTCGAAGCTCTTCGCAACTCGCTACAAGATTTGCTGCGTCGGCGGCGCGTCTCGCTGGAGACCGTCAACAGCCTGGGCCGCACGATCGCCGATGGTGCCGGAGAACGAGACATGCTGCCCGCACTCGGTTCACTGCCGGGCACCCGCGACCTGCTGCGATCGCTGGCGCGAGGTCTGCGCGATCTCGGTCCCATGTCCGAGCAAGAGCTGGGGCCGAGGCCCATCGACACTCCCATCGACTACCTGGCCGCACTGGCTGACCTGCCTCGCCGTCACAAACAAAAATAGGCTTTTGATTCGCCTCTTATTCAAGCGCTCCCTTCGCTGCTACAAGGTCTTGCCATGCCGACGCTTACTGAATACCTCGCATCCCATCCCTTCGAGCTGGTGTTGTCGTCCGGGTTCTTCGGCTTTTTCGCCCACACCGGCGTGGTGATGGCGCTCGAAGAGGTCGGACTACGTCCAACACAGCTTGGTGGTTCCTCTGCCGGTGCGCTGGTTGCTGGTCTGTGGGGAGCTGGTTTGCCAGCGACGGTACTCCGCGACGAGTTACTCAAGCTATCTCGAGCTTCTTTTTGGGACGTAGATCCGCTCGCCGGATTGCCCTTCTATCTGCGCACCGGGCGACTCCGTCAGTTGGCCGAGCTGATGGGCATCGATCGAATGGCCGACGAAGCGAGCGGTCCAGGTCTGCTGCGCGGCAATGCCTTCGATTACATCCTCCGCGACCTACTCGATCGCGTCGACGTACGCGAGTTTTCGGAGTGTCCGATGAAGATTCGGCTCGCTGCATTCAACCTCCGCAGCCTCTCCACCGAGGTGCTCGAAGAGGGAGATCTGGCGCTGGCGATCCGGGCCTCGTGCTGCTTTCCCGGTATGTTTCAGCCTGTTGAGATCGGCGAGCACCGCTATCTCGACGGAGGCATTGCCGATCGGCCGGGTATTTCGACCGCCACGCCGGGCGCACGCTTGCTGTTTCATCACCTGCCCGCGCACTCGCCGTGGCGCAAGGTGGTGAGGCTGCAAAATGACGTGCCCGATTGGCCCGAGCTACATCTGCTGCATGAACCATCACTGCCCAAGCTGTCCCCGTTTCGCCTGGAACCCGGACGGGATGCGCTGCGCCTGGCGTACGAGATGACCCACCGACGACTCAAAGAGCCGGTTCGCGTCAGCCGTTAGGCGTCTGTGATGGCTCGGGGTGTAGCTCGGCTTCTGCAACCAGCGCCGCCAGGCCCGATTCCGCCACAGCGCACAGTCTAAAGCGACGACCGAGCGCCCGACCCATCGCCCGCGCACACGGCTCGATCAAGCGCTCGACGGAAACAGCCTGTCCATCCAGCTCCGCCCCCAGTCGCTGCAGCGACGTCATCACTTGTGCCTGCATTCCGCACGGGTTGATCGCAAAAAAGCGCGATAGCTCCGTGCTGACGTTGAGCGCAAAGCCATGTGACGTCACCCAGCGTCGCACCGCCACCCCAAGGGAGGCCAGTTTGCCCTGGTGATCCGCCGTCCAGATCCCGGTATAGCGAGGCTTTCGGTCACAAGCGACCCCACACTCGCTCACCAGCATCAGCAGCCCCTCTTCGAGCGCTCGCAGGTATCCATGTAGATCCTGTTCCCCATACGCCGGTGCCGGGTCCAGGCTCGGACGCAACGCGAGGATGGGATAGCCGACCAGTTGCCCCGGCCCGTGATACGTCGCATCTCCGCCCCGCTCGATCTCGAAGACTGGAAAGCGCCGATCGATGATGTTGCCCTGTCCGGTCTGCCGTCGTCCGACGGTAATGACATCGCTGTGCTCACACAAAAGGAGCGTATCGGGCAGCAGGCCTTGCTGGCGCTGCTCAACGAGCAGTTGCTGGAGCTTCCAGGCCACGCCGTAGTCGATCCGTCCCAAATACACCGCCTGCCCATCGATGATCGGCAGCTTGGCAGCGCTGGCAAAGTCCATGACCTGCTTGGATGTCATCTAGAACACATAGCGAACCACGGTCAGACCCGTCTCGCTGGACCGCATCACATACAAATTGCCCGCGTCGTCGACCGTTACCGGACGGAACGACTCGTCACTGCCATGCAAAGGCGGCAGCTTCAGCCGACCACGCTCGGTGCCATCTCGCCCGATCTGCACGGCAAACAACGCTTCGTCGGTCAGTCGATACGGCGGCGTCTGCTCCTCTAGCGCGGTCACCGCTGCCACGTAGATCCGCCCCTGCTTGTCGCTGTCGAGCATCACCAAGTGCAAGATCGGCGTCGGCAACTGAATCACCCGGTCCCAGACCTGCGTACCTTTGGCGCGATCGAACGCACGAATCTGAAACTGACCACTTTGTCGCTCCAGCATCGCCGCCGCGATCACAAGCTGGCCATCCCGCGATGGTCGACCCGGCAGCTCGCGGTCTCCCGAGGTGCGATTGCCATTGGCATCGGCCACTCGCTGCACCATCCCGTGCTCGCGCTCGACGTAAATCCCACGCTCATCGGCAAATACGCCGGTCAGACTACCGAGCTCGGTCTTACCGCTCAGCGGCACATCATTTATTAGCTGGCCATCAGAACCATAGACCTGGATACCACGGTCGATGAACCGATCGAGCAGCACCATCCGCCCCTCGGGCCCAAGCACCAAGTCCTGCACCGTATCGCCGCCGATCGGCGTTGTGCTGACGGAATGACCGTCTTTGAAACGTTCGATCCGACGGTTGACTTGGTCGATGATGACCACGCTGCCATCGGGAGCTACCGACAGGGCCATCGGTCCTTCCGGGCTCGACTCAGCGGCGCGTTTGCGACCGAACTTGCCGGGTCCAGCGCCCCAGCCCGCCTCGACCACCACCGAACTACCTCGACCCAACGTCGCCCGCACCGGCACCAGCGACGAACCACTTGTCCCTGTCTGCCCGCTCGACTTCACGGTCGTCTGAAGCAGCGGCAGCACCACCGGTGCCGAACTGCCCGCCGGTAGCCCTTGCTCCCGCTGACGCTGACGATAGAAGAACACCACCACCGTCACGATCAGCACCACGATTGCGAGTACGAAGACGCGGCGGTTCATCGGCACACTCCGTTAAGGCTGCGGCGAACGAGAGGTCTGTTCACGATGAAGCGACAGTGCATCGGACAAGACCGCAAACTCTGGCAGTCGCAGCGATTCTCCACGACGGGAAAGGTCAATCCCACAGCCGCCCAGACTTGCGATCGCATCATCGGGAAACGCCGCACCGAGTGCATTGGGCAATGTCTTGCGACGCTGTCCAAACGCAGCCCGGACCACTTGGTGAAACATCGCCAGGTCACGCAGCGGAGCAAACGTAGTCGGTAGTGGATCCAAGAGCACCACCGACGAATCGACTCGCGGCGGTGGCAGAAACGCGCCCCGTCCGACCTGACAGACTCGTCGGACCGCACACACCATCTGGACCTGCACACCCAGTGCGTTCGATTCACGGCTTCCCGGCGCGGCCAGCAGCCGGTCGGCCATCTCACGCTGGAGCATGATCACGATCCGTCGTACCGATGCACGCGACGCCAAAAAGTGAAAAATCAGCGGCGAGGCAATTTGATACGGCAGGTTTCCGACGATCACCAAGCGACGGCCAAATCGCTCCGCCAGCGCCGGGATATCCAGGTGCAGCGCGTTCTCTTCTTGAAGCGTAAAGCGCGGTCTGCCACCGAGTTCATTGCGCAGCACTTCGCACATATCTCGCTCGCGCTCGACGGCAACCACTGTAGCCGAGGTGGCTAGCAGTCGACTCGTCAGCGTGCCCAGACCGGCACCGACCTCGACCGCGACGTCGTCTGGAGACAGCGCGCAGGCTCGCACGATTGCCGAATAGGAGCGCTCATCAACGAGAAAGTTCTGGCCCCAGCTCTTTTTGGCGGCGAGGCCGTACTGACGAAGCAGCTCACGGGCATCGAGAATGACCGGCTCTGCCTCTGCGGCTACCACATGATCGACCGCGAGGTCGGCTTTGTCAGAGGGGGAGATTGGCAACGGCATTGAGGCTTAGCTCGGCGCGTTCACCGCGCCACAAACGGTAATAACCAGCCGCACCAACCATCGCTGCGTTGTCGCTACACAACCTTGCAGGTGCGACGAAAAACGAAAGTCCACGCGACGCACACAGCTCGGCCACCGCCGTCCGCAGCGCCCGATTACACGCCACGCCACCCGACAGCACCACGGCTGGAAGTTTGTACTGGTCGAGCGCCAGCGCGGTCTTCCGACAAAGCTGCTCGACGACTGCGGCCTGAAACGACGCACATAGATCCGCCATCGCCTGCTCGCCCTGCGGTTGACCACTCTTTTGAAGGTGCGCAAAAGCGGCAGTCTTCAGGCCGGAAAAGCTCATCTGAAGCCCTCGTTTGGGCCCGAGCATCGCCCTCGGCATCACCACCGCTCGCGGATCACCGTTCGTCGATAACCGATCAATCAGCGGACCCGCCGGATACCCCAGTCCGAGTAGCTTGCCGACTTTGTCGAACGCCTCCCCCGCTGCGTCGTCGCAGGTTGTCCCTAGTACCTGATAGCGGCCGAAGTCATGGACCAGCACCAGTGATGAGTGACCACCCGAGACCAGCAACCCCAGATGCGGCAGCGGCGGTCGTCGATGCTCGCTCGTACCGTCCGATAGATAGGCTGACAACAGATGCGCTTCCAGATGGTTCACGCCGACGAGTGGTACCTGCCGCGCAAACGCCAGCGCCTTGGCAGCCTGCACCGCCACCAGCAGCGCCCCGATCAACCCCGGTCCCCGGGTTACCGCCAGCGCCGAGATGTCATCCAGCGTGATCTCCGCCTGCGTCAGCGCCTCGTCGATGACCGGAATCAGGTTCTGAATGTGATGGCGAGCAGCGACCTCGGGAACGACTCCACCAAAGCGCGCATGAATCGCCGCCTGAGAGGCCACCACATCGGCTCGAACCAGCAGGCGATGGTCGGGATGACCGTACTCGTGCTCCGCTTCGATGACCGCGCAGGCGGTCTCATCGCACGACGATTCCAGCGCCAGGATTCGACGCAGCGGACGCGCTGACTGTGGTGAAAGACGGTTCACGGCGCGGAAATCTAGCAGAAGGACCAGGCGGCCTTTGCGCTTTTCGTTTGGGAACCTTGTTGTTACATTGCGCCGCCCTTGCTAAAGGACAGCGCCACTCGGTCGCTGCCGGATTCATCATGAAGAAAGCTACTCAGACCAAATCCTCTCGTCGCGCCAAGCCGAAGACCGCCACCCACGAGGTTCCCGTGGTGCCAGCCACCGAGCCTCCTTCCGCAGCGCAACCAAGCACTCTCACCGTCGAAGCCGACCCCGTGACCGTCGCAGTTCATAGCGAGCCGCCAACGGAAGTCGCCACCATTGTTAGCGAAGCCGTCACCCAACCGAGCAGCGCACCGGCCTCGGCGAGCCGCGAATCCGCGCCCGATGTTTCCACCAAGCAAGATGGCCCATCGTCGGGACCGCCACCCTCGGGGCCATCGACCCCACGCACCATCATTTGCCGCAATCCCGCCAACGGTGAAGTCCTCGGCGAAGTCCCCGCGATGGATGCGGCAGAGGTCAGCGCTCGACTCGACCGTGCTCGCCTGGCGCAGCGTGAGTGGAAAAAGACCAGCTTCGCCGAGCGTCGCCGTGTGCTCCGCCGTCTGCTCGATACCATCCTCGACCGCGCCGACGAGCTGTGCCGCATGCTGTCTGCCGAGGCGGGCAAGACCCTCCAAAACGCGATGATGGGCGAGATTTTCCCCGTCTGCGAAAAGCTCCGCTACACCCTCCGCAGCGGCGAGGACGATCTCCGGTCCGAGAAAATCTCGTCGGGGCTGCTGCTCCACAAGACCGCGACCATCGAGTTTCATCCGCTCGGCGTCATTGGCGTCATCTGTCCATGGAACTTTCCGCTCCAGAACATCCTCGGGCCGATGATTCCAGCGCTGTTTTCGGGCAACGCCGTGCTGTGCAAGGTCTCCGAGTGGTCGAGCTTCTCGGCCCCCCGCATTCAAGCACTGCTCGATGAAGTGTTGTCCTCGTGCGGACACTCGCCGGACCTGGTCCAAATT
>CALLYL010000638.1 GCA_937859535.1 uncultured Myxococcales bacterium | reverse complement strand
GAATCTTCTTCCTTGGTAGTGGTACCCCACAGGTCACAAACTCGACCATTCAGTAGCGTGGCCACAGCACGCTTGTGCTCGACTCTGTTCTGTGCTCCCTTGATTGTCGGACATTTGGTTCCGAAGAAAAAAGGCAAAGCTCATGCGGGTACGGTTTTTGGGGGCGGCACAAGAAGTTACAGGGTCGATGTACCTATTGGAACTGGCACAGGGAACGCTTCTCATCGACTGTGGTTTCTTCCAAGGGCGGCGTGAGGAGTCGCGGCAACGCAACCGCAGATTGCCTCCTAATGTGGTCTCCGCAGATGCGGCGATCCTGACGCACGCCCACATCGATCACTCCGGAAACATTCCTACGCTGGTGAAGTCAGGATTCCTGGGCTCGATCTATACGACTCCGGCAACCCGCGACTTGTGCGCGTACATGCTGCGCGACTCCGCCCGAATTCAGGAAAGTGACGCGACGTACCTGAATCGCAAGTATCAGGATGATCCCGACTTCACTCCGATCGCTCCGATCTACGATGAAGAAGATGTGGTACGGGCGCTCGGTCAGTTCATCGGGATTCCCTACCATCGTCCGTTTCAGCCACTCAAAGGAGTGACGGCGCGGCTGATCAACGCCGGTCACATCTTGGGCTCCGCAGAGGTCATTCTGGATGTGGAGGAAAACGGCCAGACACGTCGCCTGGTATTTTCCGGCGATCTCGGACGCAAGGGTCTTCCGATCATTCGTGACCCAGAGTTTCCGCCGACTCCCATCGACTACGTGGTCATGGAAAGTACGTACGGAAATCGCGTCCACGCCTCTGTGGAACAAATGCACGATGACCTAGAACGCGTCATCCGTGAAACGATTCACAGAGGCGGCAAAGTGATCGTGCCAGCGTTTGCGGTCGGACGAACCCAGGAGCTGATCTACGCGCTCAACTCGCTGACCAAACAGGGACGGCTGCCGCCCATACCAGTGTATATCGACTCACCGCTCGCAATCAGTGTCACCGAAGTCTTTAAGCTGCATCCGGAGTGTTTTGATGCAGAGACCCGAGTGTTCCTGGAAGAGCACGGTGAGGTATTCGGTTTTGCGGGTGCGCACTTTGTCAGCTCTCGCGAGGAGTCGCTGCGCCTCAACGATCTGAAGGGGCCTGCGATCATTATCTCAGCCTCGGGAATGGCGGAAGCGGGACGCATCCTTCACCACCTGCGCAACCATATCGAAGACGAGCGGAACACGATCCTGATCGTCGGATTCATGGCGCAGCACACGCTCGGCAGACGGATCATGGAAAGACGGTCACACGTCAAGATATGGGGGGTCCAGCGCGATCTGCGGGCTCATGTCGAGGTGCTCACGGAGTTCAGTGCTCACGCCGATCGCAACGATCTGCTGGCGTTCGCGAAGGCTTGCGGCACCACCCGGCGGATCTTCCTCGTTCACGGCGAGCCCGAAGCACAGCACCCGCTCAAAGAAGCGATCACAGTGCTCGGCCACGACGTCTACATTCCAAGCCGTGGCGAGGCCGTGGAGCTTCTGTAAAAGACTTCGTTGACACGTTTCCCGTCGGTAACCTACGATAGGTAGATATCCCTTGTCTGCGTATGAGGAGGGAAGTGGAGGACCATGCCTCGCGATCTACCGATTGGGAACGGACAGCTCCTTATCAACTTCGACTCCGAGTACCGGATTCGCGATATCTACTATCCCTTTGTCGGAAAGGAAAATCACGCCGGTGGACACGTATTCCGCTTCGGAGTGATGGTCAATCAGAAGTTCCGCTGGGTCGGTCTACGCGAAGGTTGGGACATCAAACTCGGTTACGAAGCGGACACTCTGCTCACGCAGGTAACGCTGTCCCATCAAGAGCTAGGGGTCACGCTTCATCTGTCGGACTGCGTCGACTTTCACGAGTCTCTGATGGTGCGACGGATCGACATCGACAACCTCAACCCGATCGCCTCCGAAGTGCGGCTGTTCTTCCATCAGGATTTTCGCATCAGTGAGTCCGAGATCGGCGACACCGCAGCGTTCGATCCACGCAATAACACCGTGGTGCATTACAAGGGCGAGCGCTACTTCCTGATCAACCTGATGTGCGATGGCGAGGTCGGCGTCCAGCACTACGCGATCGGACAAAAGGGATTCCCTGGTCGAGAAGGAACTTGGCGCGATGCCGAGGATGACGGAGTCCTATCTGGCAATCCAATCGCGCAAGGAACCGTCGATTCGGTGGTCGCCGCCCACACCTGGATTCCGACAGGAAAGAGCAAAACCGTTTACTTTTGGATGATCGCCGCGCACGCCTGGGCCGGACGCTGGGATGGACTTCACGAGGTCAATGCCAAAGTAAAGGAACGGGGTCCGCAGTCTTTTCTCGAACGGACCCGCGCCTACTGGCGTTTGTGGGTACGGAAGGAGCCGATCGACTTCGCGGAGCTGTCTGCGCCGCTGGTGGATCTCTATCGGCGCTCGTTGCTGATCCTGCGCACGCAGATCGACAACCATGGCGCGATCATTGCGGCGAATGACAGCGATGTGACGCAGTTCAACCGCGATACCTACAGCTATCTGTGGCCTCGCGATGGAGCGTTGGTCGCCCATGCGCTCGATCTTTCCGGCTATCCCGAAGTGTCGCTGCGCTTCTTCCAGTTTTGTGCGGACGTACTCACCCAGGATGGATTCCTGCTTCATAAGTACAACCCCGACAAGTCGCTGGCCTCCTCGTGGCATCCATGGATTGTGGGTGGGGTACCGCAGATTCCGATTCAGGAAGATGAAACCGCACTGGTGGTATGGGCGCTGTGGAAGCATTTTCAGCGTTATCGGGATCTCGAGTCGGTGAAGCCCCTGTACGGACGACTGATTCGCAAGGCCGCCGATTTCATGGTGCGCTACAGAGAGCCTCTCACCAAGCTTCCGGCTCCCAGCTACGATCTGTGGGAGGAGCGACGCGGCATTCTGTCCTTTACCTGTGCTGCGGTATACGCGGGTCTGCAAGCGGCAGCAGAGTTTGCCAGAACGTTTGGAGAGGAAGACAACGCCCGCCGCTACAGCCAGGCCGCACTCGAGATTCGCGAAGGAATGGATGCATTCTTGTTCCGCCCCGAGTTGGGTCGCTTTGCACGGATGATCAACGTCACTCCTTCGCGTTCCATCGAAGTGGATGGAGCGCTCGATGCCTCGCTGTGGGGTCTGTTCTACTTTGGCGCGTACGCGGCGGATGACCCACGAGTGGTCGCGACACAGACACAAGTAACGGCTGGCTTGACCTGCAAGACCGATGTAGGCGGTGTAGCGCGCTATCCGGGGGACTACTACCACCAGATTTCTTCGGATGTGGACAAGGTGCCAGGGAATCCGTGGATCATCTGCACGCTGTGGCAAGCGGACTACTTGATCGCAAAGGCGCGCAGTCTGGACGAGCTGCAGGAAGCACAGGCCGTGCTGCGCTGGACGGATGCACACAAGCTGCCATCGGGAGTCCTGGCCGAGCAGGTCCATCCTTATCATGGAGCGCCGCTGTCGGTGTCCCCGCTCACATGGTCGCATGCCACGTATGTTTCGACGGTGCAGGCATATCTGGAAAAGCGTGAGCAACTCTCCCGACGCGGCCTCGCCCCCGAGTATCGCAAGATGCAAGCCCTCGACCTTCCCGGCTTCGGACACGTCCATCAGCCTTCCCCTCCAGAAGTAGCGGTGACAGCCAGTCCCGACGGTTTGGAGTGACGTTCATCTCAAACGGGGCGACGGTTGCGCTCGCAAATCCGCGACCTTAGAACGAAATTTCGAGAACGGATCTTGACTTGTACCCCACCCGCCCTGCCATGATCACCCTTGGAGGAATCTTGTGATCATCCGTGATGCTAAGCGTACGTCGTGGGTGGCGCGAAGTCGGCTGTGGCTGGCTTCGCTGCTTGGACTAGCGCTCCTGGCCCTGCCACTCGTCTCACACGCCAAGGAAAAGATCCTGCTCTTGTCGGTACTCAAGGAGGGCAAGCCGGATCCACGTCTGCTACGGGTCGCTCAAGATCGGATGGCGAAGTCGGGCGAACAGCTCATCCCCAGCACCGATCTCTCGAACAGCGAGCGCAAATGTATGCAGCAGGAATGCCTGATGGCGCTGGCTGCGACGAAGGGTTCGGATCTGGTACTCGCTGGCACGGTGCAAAAGGTCAAGGGCGGTGGTCAGTCACTCGGCGTGCTGCTGTATGACTTCTCGAAGATGAAAGCCTCGGAGCTATCCAGCGACTGCGATCGCTGTACGCCTGATTTGCTTTCGCAGCGACTGAGCGAGCTGTTTTCGCGAGCACTGGCTGAATTCCGAGGCACGGCACCGGCGACCCAAGCCCCTGTCGTGGCCAAGGTCGACAAGCCACCCATCACACTCGGCAGCGATCCAGCCAAACCAGCGGCGGCACCGGCTCAGACCCAGGCTCAGACCCAGGCAGCGAGCACGCTCAAGCAACCGTGGCCGACGGCGCAGGCTCCGGTCGATGAGCCGTTGGCGGTGGTCACGGGCGGTCCGGTGCCCACGCAAGCAAAGCAGCCGGAACCGATTCTCAAGCCAACCCCCGCGATCGAAGTGGTCCAAAAGCCGCAGCTCGCGCCGACCTCACATGGGCCAAGACTCAGTCCAAAACGCAAGATTTTGGCTGGAGTGCTCGGTGGGCTGGCGCTCGGTTCGCTGATCGGTGCGGTCGCGCTGACGGCCACTGATGGCAACCCGACTACGATGGACTGCTCGGCATCGCCGGGAGTAACCAAGATTTGCGTCCTCGACAACAAGATTCCATCGTCGGTGGGCTATGTGATGGCGGGCGCGTTCACGGTGGGTACGGTTCTGACGCTGCTGTGGCCGGAATCGAAGCCCCAGCCGAAGGAAAGCGCGTCGGCGGAGGCGGCAAAATGACGATCACAAGGCTTGGGCTTGCATTGTTTGGGCTGACCATGGCGCTGTCCTCGTGCGCGGTGAGCCTGTGCGACAAAGATCCGACGGACCCACGCTGCGACCAGAGCCCGGTACCATCCGACAAACTCCAGGTTCTGCCTATCCGAATCCCTGTCGATGGCGCACACGTCACCGTTCGACTTGGCAACGGCCCGGGCACGGTGGTACTTCGCCAGGGTACAAAAGAAGTCTCGGTGGGTGCGCTCAGCGATGGTGTGCTGGAAGTTCACATCACCGGACAGATGCTAGCGGGTGCCATGATCTCACTTGGCGAGGCCAAGGTCGTGGTCAGTCGCCCGGGCAAGGCCGACGAAACGGCCGCCATCCGCATCTATGCCGAGCCAATGTTTGACCCGGCGGTGTCCTACGATAACAAGCAGGACGGCGAGACCCCCGAAGGGATCGTGGTCAAGCCAACCGGCGGAATCTGGGCCTTTACCTCTTATCCCCGCAGTGGCAGTCGAGCGCAGCACTTCGTCGAGTTTTTGCTCTCGTCGGGGCAGCTCATGTCTCGCGGCGCGGCGTTTGGCAACATCAACTTTGCCGCGTGGAGCGATCGCGCAGCGCTCACGGTTCGACAGGGCAATCGGTTGGTGACGTTTAGTCGCGACCTGTTTGCCACATCGACCCCCGACGCGATCCAGCTCGACCTATGTACGCTCAGTCCCGAGCAGTGCTCACCGCTGTCGATCACGCCCGATTTTGCCAAGGTCATGGGTCTGGCCACCGATGCCAGGGGCACGATGCTGGCGGTCCAATCCGACCAAGAAGTGTACGTCTATCAATCGAGCGATCAGAGCCCCATCGATCGTCGCCAACAGCTCCAAGGGGGCAGCAGCGCTCGCACCGGCCAAAAGGTGGCGCTCGGCGATCTCAACGGGGATGGCCGCGTTGATTTGGTAACCATCTCCGACACAGGTGCCAACGTCTTCCTTGGACAGCAGAGCGGCACGTTCACGTTGGACGCCACCCTAAGCACCAAGCTGACCGGTGCTCTCGCGGGCAGCGTCCCGACCGCGATCACCATGGCCGATATGGATGTCGACGGCATCGATGACGTGATCGTCGCCAGTGGCACCAGCCTGCAAGTCGTCTATCCACTGGCCAATGGCACTTTCACGGTGTCCTCGGCGATTGGCGGACTCGACAGTACAGACACCATCATGGTTGGTGCCGTGGACGGCAAGACCAACTCCGGCCCAGACATTGCCATTTCTTCCCAAAAAGCGCAGCGTATCGCCGTAATCGTCAATCAGTCCTCGTACTAAGGCACTCGATGTTCGTCCCTGGCCAGACTCTATCTGGCACGTATGTAATCGAACGTCCGCTCGGATCGGGCGGTATGGCCGACGTGTATCTGGTCCGCCACACCCGCCTGCCTCGGCATTTCGCGCTCAAGGTCTTAAAGCTAGAGCTCTCGACCCGCCCGGAGTTGATCGAGCGATTTCGTCGAGAGGCCGAGGTCTTGGCACGGCTACGCAGCCCGCACATCGTCAGCGTGGTGGACATGAACCAGACCGAGGACGGCTGGCCGTATCTGGTGATGGACTACCTTGCAGGCGAGACGCTGGCCTCTCGACTTCGGCGCTGCGGACCATTTGCGGTTGGTGAAGCGAGCGAGCTATTTGGACAGATGTGCGAGGGCGTGCTGGCCGCGCACGAACAAGGTGTGATCCACCGAGATCTAAAACCAAATAACCTGTTTTTGGTGCCTGGGCCTCGCGGTGATCTGGTGCAGATCCTGGATTTTGGCATCGCCAAGCTGTGCGAGGAAGGTCGCACGCCGCTCACTCGCGACTCGGTGCTGATGGGCACCCCGGGCTACATGGCTCCAGAACAGGCGCTCGGCCAAAAGAGCGTCAGCGACTTTCGCATCGACCAGTTTGCTCTCGGAGCGGTTCTGTACGAGATGCTGGCAGGCCGTCCGGCGTTTCTCATTCCCGGCGAGCCGATGATGCGCACCATGCAGCGCCTGGTGTACGAAGACCCGAAGCCGCTGCCCGAGACGATGCTGTCCCCGATTCTCAGGCGAGCACTGGCCAAAGAGCCCAAGGAACGCTATCCGTCGCTGCGTGAGCTTCTGTCCGAGCTGCGCAGTTTGCCGACCAACCCACGTCGTCAAGCGCCATCGGAAGTGTCACCAACGGCGTACGAGCGCGAACCTCTGGCGGCACGACGCCGTCGGCTGTGGCCGGTCGCTGTCATCGCCTCGCTGGCTGGTTTCGGGGCCGTGGGTGCGCTCGTCTCGCAGCGCAGCAGCCTGCGTTCACCGTCCCCCATCGAGACGGCTGTCCCAACGAAATCCCCGTCTGTAACCCCACCGTACCGTGCTGCACCACCCATCACGTCATCGATGATCGCGGCAACGCCGACGGCACCCGTGCCGACCAGCGCGCAGGCTGCTCCCGCCGCTGCTCCCGTCCTGAACGACGTGAAGGTCGCGACCAGCCCGCCGCTTCCCGCCAAGTCCCGCATCGGACTTAAGCTGACCCGGAGCTTCGTGGTCGTGGGTGCAACCTCCGCCCAGGAAAAACTGTTGCGCCTGTGCGCCGAAAAAGAGCTGAGCGATCTGCCGGGACTGTATCCGACGTCGCTACGGCTCGAGCGAAGCGGGGCCTTACAGCTTACCCAGGCCCCCGAGGTCGTTTATCGCTCGGGCTTCGATGCGTGTCTGCGCCAAGTCTTCACTGCAACCCGAACACCGCTCCCCGAGCAGGTCACGGTGCGAGTACAGTTTCAGCGCCAGAAGCCGTAGCACAGCGAGCCGGATCGCCACCGCCCGACTCGGCAATGAAGCCGCCCCCGAGCACGCGATCCCCATCGTAAAAGACCGCCGCCTGACCCGGGGTCACCGCCAACTCGGGCGCATCAAACAGCACCTCCACCGAGCGGTCGTCTACTCGTCGAAGTGTCGCCATCTGAGGCACCCTCCGGTAGCGAATCTGCACCCCACAGCGGAGCTGCGAACCGGGCGACTCACCAAGCCAACGCACATCCGTTACCCGCGCCCGATCGGCGTACAGCGACTCTTTGGGGCCGATCCGTACCCGTCGCTTGAGCGCATCGATCGCCACGACGTACTGCGGTGTACCCAGTCCAAAGCCCAGGCCTCGGCGCTGACCGATCGTGTAGCGATGCACGCCGTCATGATGACCCAGCACCCGGTCCTGTTCATCAACGATGTCGCCGTCGGCCCGCGCCACCACGCCTTGTCGTTCGACAAAGCCCGCGTAGTCGCCATCGGGCACGAAACAGATCTCTTGCGACTCAGGCTTTTCCGACACAGGCAACGCCAGCCGCCGCGCATGTCCGCGAACCTCGTCTTTGGTCATGCCACCAAGGGGAAACCGCACAAAATCGAGCGCCGATCGCGGCATCCCAAACAGAAAGTACGACTGATCCTTGCGCGAATCGACCCCTCGCCGCAGTCGCCGCTCCCCCGGTTCTCCATCGAGCTGGGCATAGTGTCCCGTCGCAAGCGCCGCCGCCCCGAGCGCCCGTGCGCGATGCAAAAGCGGTAGAAACTTCACCTGTTCATTGCAGCGCACACACGGATTCGGCGTCTCGCCGCGCTGATAGGTCGCGACAAAGTCATCGATGACCGTGCGCTGAAATTCCTCTTCGTAGTTGGCGACGAAGAACGGGATTCCCAGGTGCGCGCACACCACACGAGCGTCTTCCAGGTCACGCGGGCCGCAGCAGCGACCTCCGGATGCGCTGACCGTGCCTTTGGCGTTGTAAAGCCGCATCGAAATGCCAACCACTTCATGGCCCTGCTCGACGAGGAGTCCGGCACAAGTTGCACTATCTACCCCGCCCGATAGAGCGACGACGATCCGCTCGCGCTTCATCATTTCGCGCAGCATAGGTTTCTTCCTAGCCACCATGCAAGTCGGCGTATAGTCCGCGCCATCATGCGAAAGACAGTGCTTCCTCTCGCTGTGATGTCGCTCTCGATGCTTGGTTTCGGCTGCGAAAAGAAGTCGTCTCCCGACGAGCAGCCCACCCCTCCGCCTCGAATCACCTGGCAAAAGACGCAAATTGCGACGGACCGCATCGACTTTCCAGCGCGCAAGCGCGGTCTGCGAGCGGTTCGCGGAATCATCCACCTGCACTCGGTCTATTCGCACGATGCGTGCGATGGCAACCCACAGCCCGGGGGTCAGCCAAACTCGCCCTGTCTGCGCAACCTCCGTCGAGGGCTTTGTGCTTCAGGGCAGGACTTCGCGATGCTCACCGACCATGCGACCCACATGGGCGAGGCAGCGTGGGACAAGCTATTTCTGACCGATCGGACGCTTTCCGACGAAACCGTGATGGATGGAAGCGATCTGGTCGGTGGTCGAATGCGCTGCCTCGACGAGCAAGGGAAACCGACCGACCAACAGGTGCTACTGACCGTTGGTGGCGAAAATGATCTGATGCCGGTCGGACTGCACCGTCACCTGGGCGACACCGTGGCCGCACGCAAACAAGCGATGGGGGCCGATACGCCCGACGCGGTGCGTGCCTTCCACGCCGCCCAAGGGCTCGTGCTCCAGGCCCACGGCGAGCGCCTCGCGGCTGTGGAGCGGGTGGCGCGCGTG
>CALLYL010000637.1 GCA_937859535.1 uncultured Myxococcales bacterium | reverse complement strand
CCGCCAACTACATGCCGGATAGGTCTGGGAATTTGATTGCCATCGATGTACCGGACGGTAGTGAGGATGAAAGGTGTACGGACAGTGCGTGATTCACCGGGCTCTGTTCGCGTACCGGAGCGCCTTGTGAGCTCGCGCAGTTCAGCGAGAGGGGTGTGATACTGATCTCGTCGCGTGGTAAGACGCACCCACGGCCGCAACCGGGTTCTCCGTATTGAACAGACGGATTCGCCGCCCGTGAGGCACGACCCCTGATGCTGCTGCGTTGACTCTAATCAGGAGAACACCTGAACTCGAGCAGATCGGCTAGACTGGGTTTTGTACTCCCGATTACTTAGCGCAGCTAGGTTCTTCGTGATGGATCAGTGCGGTAGGGAAACTTCCCGTACCGTCTCTCTCAGTAGCAGGGAAGTTTTTCCAGGCTTCTCGACGGGAGGGAGAGTTTGGGGAAAATGTCCGCTGTCGTCGCCGACTCAGTCACGGTTCAGGCGGTCACTTCCCTGGCCATGGCACCAAAACCACGTTTGTTCTTCCTAACCACACTCCGGTCTTGCGCAGACCACGCGGTGTCTCACCACGCTCCAGCGTCAAGCTGAAGGTGTCCTTTACGATCAGAACGACAGACGTACTACTGATACCACCTGCATTGACCAAAGAGAGAGAACCAGAGACTCGGGAGAGTGGAGTACTGGAGGCCGTGATCACAACCTCCGCCTGCGCACTCGGAGCTACGGTCACGGTGGCGGGAGTGAGCGGCTGACCTGCCGCGAAGCCTTTCACGGTGACGCTGCCCGGTGTGACGTTAAACCGCACGAACGATCCATCAAGGTCAGAGATGGCAGAGGAGCCACCGCCAACAACCAGCACGCCCGCATGGAGCGGTGCGACAACCTTCCCGGTAATCGTCGCACGCTGCGCAGTGGGCAGAGCGATGAGCCCAATGCTGGTGCTGGGATTGGTAATGATCTGAGAAGTACCGGACTGCACCGCCGTATTCACATCGCTAGGAATCGCCGGACGGAGTCCTCCAGGAAGCGACTGATAGCCCGCTGCATCTGCGCGTAACGTGAACCTGTAGTTCCGGATCGCGCCACTGCTGTCGCGTGGAGCTGGAATCCGCAGATCGTACGTACCATCGGTACCGCTTAACGCTGCTGATCGCTGCACCAGCATCGTCGACGGCAACGATTCGGGCCGCTCCGACCGGTTTGCCAACGCCAATGGCGAGGTCGAACACCTGGCCACAAACCTTGACGGGAGCAAAGCAGGAAGGAACACCTCCCATCACCTTTTCGCATGCCTGGTCTGCGGGACAACCCGAGTTGAGATCGGGATCACACTGCATCTGAACGGATGTATTGCTGTCGCAACCACCGAATGAAGCAGCGATAGAAACCACGGCAAGGAGCGAGGGGATGGGAAGACAGTCAATTCTTGGTGAGTTGTTCATGGTGAGTACGGATCAGCAAGTCGCAGGCTAGGCTCATCACAAGTTGCTCTCGACAGGAGAATGAGACCAACGCTGGATGCCGAGTCGCCAGCGTGTACCATTCCGTTCATCCAAGTGTACCAGTTGGTTCACGCTAGGAGCGGATTGCGGTTCGCTACAAGGTGGACGGACTGCTCGGTGAAGGAGCAATAGGCGCGGTGTATCTGGTTCAGCACACGGGTATCCGCAAAATGATGGCGCTCAAGCTGCTGCGGCCAGAGCTGATGCGCAATCCGACCATGCTGACTCGCTTCGAGCGCGAGGCCATGGCGGCGGCACACCTTGACCATCCGAACGTCGCGTCCGCAAGTGACTTCGGGAGAAAAGATCAAGGTCGCTTCTTTCTGGTGCTCGAATACGTACAGGGTCAGGAACTGCGCACCGTCATGGAGGGAGC
The DNA here is from genome assembly GCA_937859535.1 of uncultured Myxococcales bacterium. Lineage (GTDB taxonomy): Bacteria > Myxococcota_A > Polyangia > Palsa-1104 > JAEUJZ01 > JAEUKA01. Next base: position 7,655 of record CALLYL010000637.1, on the reverse strand, counting down.
GGGCCCTTTGTCTCTGGCGCGGGCTCTGTTCATTGCCAGACAGATCACCAGTGCGCTGATCCGTGCCCACGAACTCGGAATCATCCACCGAGACATGAAGCCAGCCCACCTGCCGTCGAGAAACGAAAACGGAATGGATTGGGGGAAAAGGCGTGAAAAACGGTAGGACCATCACGCAGCCATGTTTGGATGTCAATCTGTTCGATACTCCTTCTGCGCTACCGTCGGAAGTCAGACTAACAGTAGGGGATTCACCCCGTTGTCTAGTTCTGAGTGGGCGTGAAGGAATACAAGCGGTGCCATCCAAACCGACGATGTCAGGAAGCGATGTCGATTCGACGGGGATGGTGTTCTCACCAACTTGTGCATAGATAACCCCTGCGTGAATACTTGGGTTCAATTAGCGATTTGACCGTATGTCTTCTCGACTAGAAATTCCGAATAGATAAGATCGGTCGAGCGGTCTGTGCCGCGACGTTCCCTCCGTATTCTCATGCCCACGTCAGAAAGAACGTTGCATCACGGCAAGGCCCACCCGCTTGATGCACATTTGCTACCTTACCACGGGCGGCCTGCCGTCGAGCCCTTCGCCTGCATCGCTTCTTCTTTTTCAGGATTCCGTGCCGGAAGGAGTCGTAGTGTTGCGACCAGGGAGTGCTCCAGTCGTCATCGTAGAGGGATCCCGAAGCCAGCCCTGACCAACTCAATCATTCCCCAGCGTTGAAACAGCAACGGAGGGATGAGGAATGATTCGCTGAGCGTTCCGAGGCCCGGTACTTTCCATGTCGGACCAGCGCCCCGTCGAGAAGATAGTCTCATCCGTTCCGCAAAAACAGAATGCCCGTTTGAGCCTTGCGGAATGGTTGGCGAGGTAGGCCGAGATTCCAGACTACCCAATTCGGTGCATCAGCATGTCCGGTACCTTCCAAGATTCTAACCGTTCCTGTCATCAAATCCGTTCCGCATCTCGTCGAGAAGGTTACGTGACCACTGAGTCGATTGGAAGTCTCTTTGATCGATCGCCTCCCAATCGGCATACAATCACACATGGTCATTCCATCTCGCAGCAAGGCTCCAGGGCAGGCGGTTGGCGCGGACGGAGCGGACGCAAAAGCGGAATCGACAAGTATTCTGCATCCCAGCGACCTGCCCTTGGGAGACACTCACGACGCGGCACTGGCTGCAACGGACCCAGGTGCGGACATCAGCGCGAAGGCGGCGAGCCGAACCAGGACTCCTGCGTTTCCGGTAGCGGATTGGGACAAGTACGAGCTTCAGTCACTCCTTGGGAGCGGGGGAATGGGCGCGGTCTATAAAGCACGGGACAAGCAGCTTGGCCGAACGGCTGCGCTGAAGTTCATTCGGGGCGACAGTCCTTCCCTGGTGCAGCGGTTCTTGCAAGAGGCGCACGCCCAAGCACGTCTCGATCATCCCAACATCTGTCGGGTCTACGAGGTCGGTCAGGTCGACGGCAAGTCCTACATCGCGATGGAATACGTCGAGGGACTGTCTTTGTCAGAAGCTCGCCACAAGCTGACTCTGCACGACAAGGTACAGGTGATCCGCGACGCTGCACTGGCGCTTCACGAAGCCCACCGCCTCGGCATCATTCATCGGGACATCAAGTCCGCCAACATCATGGTCGAGAAAAGGACGGATGGGAGTTGGCGGGCGGTGGTGATGGACTTTGGATTGGCTCGGGATGCGAGCGAGAGTCGGGATCTGACGCAAACGGGCGCGGTGATGGGAACCCCTGCCTATATGCCTCCTGAACAAGCGCGCGGAAACGGTCGGCATCTGGATCGTCGCGCCGACGTATACAGCCTTGGAGCGACGCTCTATGAGTTGCTCACCGGTCGGCCTCCGTTTGCTGGCCCAGAAGTGGTCGATCTGATTCTGGCCGTTCTCAACGATGATCCGAAGTCGGTGCGATCGATTGCGCCTTCTGTGCCCGTGGATCTGGAAACGATCGTGCTCAAGTGCTTGGCCAAGGAACCGGGGCAACGCTACGACTCGATGCGGGCACTGGCCGATGACTTGCAGTGCTATATCGACGGAGAGCCGATTTCGGGACGACGCACTACGCTGCGCTATCGATTACGTCGCTATGTGCGGCGACACCAAGGTCTGGTCATTCTGGGGGCGATTGCGGCGGTGGTCACGATGACGTTGGGGGGTTTGGGAATCCGGACAGAGCTCCGCGCTCGACAGAGAGCCCAGCTTGCCCAGCAACTAGGGCAGGACATCCGTGACATGGAGCTGTTTATGCGGCTCGGATACGCTCTGCCGATTCACGACATCCGCCGAGAACAGGCAGTGGTACGGGCGAAGATGGACGGACTCTCTGCGCGGCTACGGACGGCGAATCGGGACTCTGCGGCGGCACTGCACTACGGACTGGGGCGCGGACATCTGGTGCTGCGCGAATACGCTGATGCACAACGAGAGTTACAAGCCGCCTTACAAGGTGGCTACCAAAGTCCCGAGCTGCGCACCGCTCTCGGACTCACGCTCGGGGAACGCTACCGACAAGAGCTTGAGCAGGCCAAACGGTTTGGAAACAAGAAGTGGATCGCGGAGCGCGACCGTGAGCTGACGACAACGCTTCTGACTCCCGCGCTGACCTATCTTCGGGATACTCCCCAAGGCGTGGAGAGTCCGTCCTATGTGCAAGGGCTCTTGGCGTACTACCAAAAGCAGTACGAATCAGCGGTGACGCTCGCAAAGCGCGCTCAAGCAGAGACCCCCTGGCTCGCCGAACCATGGGTTCTGGAAGGAGACGTGTACCAGGCCAAGGCGCGTCTGCATCTGATCGAAGGCAAGTACCGAGAAGCGCGTGAACTGCTTCTGGAGGCCATCGCCCGTCATCAAGCTGCTGCCGCAATCAGTCGCCGCGATGGATCGATCTATGAAGCCGTGGCCAACGATTGGATTCGCGTCATGGACGGCAATGCCAAAACAGGAGACCCTGTGCTGGAAGCATGGATGGGAGCCAGCGAAGCGGCAGACCAGATCATCCATACCAATCCGCATCAGGCAACTGGTGCTGTATTAAAGGCGTGGACGAACTGGCGATTTGGAAATACAAAACTGGCTCGTGGTGAAGATGCCAAGTTGGCTCTAGAAACAGCCATGAAATTCGCCCAAATGGCACTTGAACTAAGTCCCAAAGACTGGCAACCACACTATTTCTATTCACTTGTGCTATCGGCGCTGGCCGAACTTCCAAACACCTCCGAAAAGGATCAAGCCGCACTTAGAAGCCAGAGCATCGCCGCGCTGCGGCGAACGATTGAAATCCATCCCAACAACCTCTGGGCCTGGCACGACTTGGGAGACCGGCTTCAGTCCCAGTTGGAAGACAAGATCCTCCACGGAGAGTTTGACGAGAAGCAATTCGCTGAAGCCGAGGCGTGCTTTATCAAGGCCGGTCAGATCGAACAGAACTACTTCCCGGCCCCTATGGGTTTGCTTGGCATGTATTCAGACAGAGTCCTGTTTTTATACAACCATGGACAACCTATTGATAAATATTTGGCGCTTGCAATCAATGCTGAGCAGAGTGCATTGTCGATGAATATGAAAGAACCATTTATTCATGCTTTAGGATTCACCGTGCGGATGTATCACGCAGAGCTACTTTCTTGGTCTGCGGAAGTACCAAAGCAACTCATGGCGCAGCTTCTTCAAAAATTGTCCGCGCTGCAAGCGGCAGAAGCAGTGGCAGGGACGGATGACTTGTACTATCCGTACTTTTGTGTTCTGCGTGCATCAAATGAACTCCAAGCTGGACGAGATCCGAAACCCGCCATTGCAGAGGGCCTACAGGCCATCGCTGAGGGTCACAAGAAGGCCCCGAAGCTCGTCACTCTGTTTACGGCTGAAGCGACGCTGCATCTGCTGGCGAGCCGAGCGGCAGGACTGGCTACCGAATCAGAGGTTCACGCGCTGCGGGCAGTGACCGCGGCGCAAACAGCCGTGGAGCTTGGACCAAATGATGCCGATGCCCATGGCCGACTCTGTGAGTCTCTACGCCACGCAGCGGCGGCGCGAGTTCAACGGCCACAGCTCCCGTCCGCCCTGTCTGTCGAAACAAATCAGTGGATTGACAGAGGTCTCAAGGAGTGCGCTGCCGCGCTGGTCATCAACCCGACCCTGGCTGTGGCCTATGCAAACCGTGGAGCGCTACTCACTCTTCAAGCAGAACGGGAATCCAATCCGACCACGCGACAATTCATCGCCGATTCTGCTCGAGAGTCGCTCGAAAAGGCGCTCACCATCAACAAGTTTCGTCATCGGGAGTGGAACCCTCTGTTGGCCGCAGCGAAGTCTGTGGCGCGCCTTGTACTAGGTCCAGGAGCCGGTCCTTAAGGAATGAGGGGAGTATTCGCCAAACCGAAATCGCAGCGCCAGCGCACCGCGACGCCTCACCATCTGCTGTACCCGAAATCGCCACAATCGCTCGGCCCCCTGAAACTGCGAGATCTCCTCTCCTTCGAGCACCACCTCGGTCGACCCGGTCAGTTGCAGCAGATCTCCGCTGTGGTAGTCGATAAACAGGAGGCCCGCTCGTGGGTTTACCATCAAGTTGCCCAGGGTATTGAAATAGCGATTTCCTGAGAAATCCGGAATCGTCAGCACCTGGCCATCGATGCGGACAAAGCCCGGTTTACCGCCACGATGAGAGACATCGACTCCGCGCTTCGCTGGGTCTCCATCGACATCCACATAGCTTGCGATAAAGAAGGTATCCGCCGCCGCAATCATCCCCCGCGCTGCGTCGTCGAGCATCGCAGTCCGTTCAATCGGCATCTCCCGTTTCGGGGGTACTGGCAAAGGAGAAGAGATCTCACGCGTCTGGATATACTGCGGGCAGTTACCAAACGATTGCTCCACGGTCACTGCAAATCCGTCTCGATCCAGCTCCGTCACCCTTCCGTTTACGCGATTGCGCCGCCGGGTGTGAAGCTCGATGCCGAGCATTCCCAAAGACGCTCCCGCAGCGAAAGAGGGACTCACCGGATCAGCAGAAGAAGGCCGCGTGGCAATCCGCAGGGTTTTGGGATCGGGTGAAGAGACAAAGCCGGGCGGACCCTCAATCACCGTTGCCCAGGGTGCCCCTGATTCATCGACTGCGCCCAGGAATAGGAATGGAAGCTGCGCATAAAACAGCCGATGCTGTTCGGGCATGAAGTCGCGGATGACCCGGAGGCCATGACTTTCCATCTTCTCGGCAACGCCGAGCCGCTGCTGCAAGAGGCGCTCTCCCTTGTGCCAGGGACCAGGAGATGCTTGCGACGATCGATCGGATTCAGACATGGGGTAAGCTCTCTTTTCCCAGGGCGGACCCAGGCGATAGGTCTGTGAACAGTAGGCATTGCTTGATCATGCTATCGAACGGAATCCATGCTGCGATCGTCGTGTGGTCGTGGTCCCGGTGCGGACCAGTGAAACGTGCGCTCCGACTCCGTGATCGCCAGGTCATTGATGCTGGCTTCTCGCCTCCGCATGAGGCCATCGCTTCCGAACTCCCACAACTCGTTGCCATAAGCGCGAAACCACTGACCCGTTTGATCATGATACTCGTAGCGGAAGCGCACCGCGATGCGGTGGTCGGTAAAGCTCCACAGCGCTTTGGCGAGTCGGTAATCGAGTTCCCGATTCCACTTCTGTTGCAGAAACGCGATGAGCTGCTCTTGCCCTTTCAGGAAGGTGCTCCGGTTGCGCCACTCCGATTCGTGCGAATAGGAACGAGCCACGCGCACCGGGTCGCGTGAGTTCCACGCATCTTCGGCCGCTCGAACCTTGGCGAGCGCGGTTTCTTGAGAAAAGGGAGGCAGAAGCACAACTGGGGGGGACATCTTAGGACTCCGCATCGGGTTGGACCTGCTGAGCCAGAGCAAGCCACACGCCATGCCCGAGTCCTCTCGTTCCTTCCGATGACAACCTGGACGCTTTAGGAGCCCGAGGCGTCGGCTGCTAGATCACGAATTATCGTGAGTTCACGAATTCTCGTTGTGCATTCAACGAAAATTCGTGGACAGTGTACCGATGATGGACTCTCGTGATACGGGCGGACTTCTCGTTGATCCGCGCCGCCTGCTCCTAGATATGGCGCTACAGCGGAATGCCTCCGAGCTGCTGTGGCTCATCGTGAGACGGCTCTGCCAGACTTCCCGCGTGGCGATGGCGCGAATCTGGCTGCTTCGTCCGGGACAGGGGTGTCCAACCTGCCCGATGCGGACCGAGTGTCCTTCTCAGACGAGCTGCTTACACTTGGTCGCCAGCGCCGGTACATCGATCGCTCATCCGGGCGAGAGCTACGTGCGGACAGATGGAGCCTTTCGACGCTTCCCACTGGGGATTCGCAAGGTGGGACGGATTGCCGCGACCGGTGAGCCGGTGGAAGCTCCCGATCTGGCCAAGTTGCCCGACTGGATCGTGAGCCCGGAGTGGGTGCAGGCCGAAGGAGTGCAGGGGTTTGGTGGCCAGCCGCTCGTGTCTAGGGGGAACGTGCTCGGCGTACTTGGGGTCTTCAGTCGCGTAACCATTGATGCGACGAGTCTCGACTGGTTACGAATGATCGCGGATCACGCGGCGAGCGCGCTCGCCAATGCGCTGGCCTGGGAAGAGATCGCAGCGCTCAAAGGGAGGCTGGAACGCGACAACGCCTACCTACAAGAAGAGGTGCGAGGAGGTGGATCGTTTGGGGACATGATCGGAAGGAGCCCGGCGCTCGATACAGTAAACCGCCAGATTCAGCTCGTGGCACCTACGGATGCCACGGTGCTGTTGCAAGGTGAGAGCGGAACCGGCAAGGAACTGGTGGCCCGCGAGATCCATCGCCGCAGCCACCGCGCCGAGCGACCCTTGATCAAGGTGAACTGTGCCGCGATTCCGCGCGAACTGTTCGACAGTGAGTTCTTTGGACATAGCAAAGGAGGATTCACCGGAGCGGTGCGCGATCGGCTCGGACGCTTCGAGCTGGCCGACGGTGGAACGCTGTTCTTGGACGAGATCGGAGAGATTCCTTTCGACTTGCAGAGCAAGCTGCTCAGGGTTCTTCAGGAGGGCGAACTCACACGAATCGGCGAAGAGAAGACGCGCAAGGTGAACGTCCGCATCATTGCCGCCACCCACCGTGACTTGCGAACAGAGAGTGCGGCCGGACGTTTCCGCAGCGATCTCTATTATCGACTGAGTGTCTTTCCTGTATCGCTCCCTCCGCTGCGTCAGCGCAAGGAAGACATTCCGCTTTTGGCGAAGTATTTTTTGGAACAGATTTCTCAACGACTCGGTCGGCCCACTCCAAGGCTGACGCCGACCACTCTGGCCGAGCTTGCGGCGTACGACTGGCCTGGAAACATCCGCGAAATGCAGCATGCGATCGAGCGCGGGATCATCATTTCTCAAGGCGGTAGCTTGCAAATCGAACTCCCGTCTCCACAGAAGACCATCGGGACTCCCACTCCTGTTCATGATTCTCGTTCCGAGATCATGACCAACTCGCAGATGCGCAAGTTAGAGGAGGCCAACATCGCTTTGGCGCTTCGACAAGCGAGCGGCAGAATCTACGGACCTCGCGGGGCCGCGCAGCTCCTTGGTCTGAAGCCAACGACACTGGCATCTCGGATGAAGCGACTCGGTATCAGCTA